>QIAW01000335.1:0-7688 GCA_003225655.1 Acidobacteriota bacterium | reverse complement strand
GCCCGGGCTGGTTCTGCTGTTGGCTACAAGCGCCTTCGCAGCTAGCAAAGGCTCGCTGGTGCTGGATGAAGCCGTAACCGTCAGCGGACATCAATTGACTCCAGGGGAATATCAGCTCAGGTGGGATGGAGCAGGTCCCAATGTACAGCTCAACATCCTTTCGAAAGGAAAGCTGGTGGCGACCGTGCCGGCCCAGGTGGTCGAGCGCAAACATGCGGACGCGAACGATGCCTACAACACAGATAAGAAAAGCGACGGTACGCTGTCTTTGACGCAGATCAAGTTTGGCGGCAAAAAATACGCCCTGGCTCTCGGTGATCAATCGGCTACCACGACTCCCGCGCCACAGAAAGACAGTGGCTCATCGACAAGCAATAACTAGGTATAGGACCAATTTGGGACGTGCATAGTTGTGGATAGAATGCGGCGCTCGCAAATCGCGAGTGCCGCGCTGAACAAATCAGATTCTCGTAATACGCTTCCCGACGGATTTCGGGGAAGAAAGAGGCTTATATGAAGCTGTCCATGATGTTTAAGATGTTTAATAAGCTGCTGCCCGGGCTGGTATTACTGCTGGCTACGGCGGTCTTTGCGGCGAACAAGGCTTCGTGCAACGTTGCTGAAGCTGTAACTGTAAACGGACATCGCCTGGCCCCTGGCGAATACCAGTTTCAGTGGGATGGAACCGGACCCAACATTGATCTCAGCATTCTATCGAAAGGGAAGCTGATCGCGACCGTGCCCGCCCGTTTGGTTGAGCAGAGCCGCTGGCAAGAAATATGCGTTCGCCATCGGCGGCGACTCGGCCGCGGCCACACCACAGATGCAAAGCAGTGGCAACTCAGCGACAAGCAAGCGTTAATAGGTTCAGGAACGGCGGCAATACCGGCCCGAATCCAGGCACACTTTCGGGCCGGTGAAGTACATGACAACAATTAGGCGCCCGCTCTGGACTGGGCCCGCTTATCCGATGCGCGTGCAGACTGCCTTCACTTCGGTGTACAGCTCGAGGACGTCTTTGCCCATCTCGCGTCCCCAGCCTGACTGCTTGTAGCCGCCGAAGGGCAGCGCGGCGTCGAAGATGTTGTAGCAGTTGATCCACACGGTTCCGGCCTTCAGTTGTGCAGCAAGCTGGTGCGCTTTGCTGATGTCTTTGGTCCATATTCCGGCGGCGAGGCCGTAGACCGTGTCATTCGCGCTGGACACTATGTCTTCGGCGTCTTTGAAGGGAATGGCCGTGACCACGGGGCCAAAGATCTCTTCCTGCACCACTTTCATCTTGGGATTGGTATTCACCAGAACGGTCGGCTCGACGAAGTAGCCTTTTGTGCCGGCGCGTTTACCGCCCGTGACCGCTTTGGCTCCTTCGGTGAGACCTGATTCCATGTACCCACATACGCGCTGTAATTGCTCGTGCGAAACCAGCGGCCCCATCTGCGTCTTGGGGTCCATGCCCGCTCCCACGCGGATCTTCTTTGCCTGCTGCGAAACGCCTTCAACAACCTGGTCGAAGATATTGTTTTCCACGTAGAGCCGAGAGCCGGCGCAGCAACACTGTCCGTGATTAAAGAAGATTGCGCTGGCGGCGCCTTTCACCGCGGTATCGATGTCGGCATCGCTGAAGACCACGTTGGGAGACTTGCCTCCCAATTCGAGCGAAACCTTTTTCAGATTACCGGCAGCGGCCTGCAACACCAGCTTGCCGACTTCGGTCGAGCCGGTAAAGGCAACTTTATCAACGTCCGGATGGGCGGCGAGCGCAGCTCCGGCGGTTTCACCGAACCCAGTCACGATATTCAATACCCCGGCTGGGATGCCTGCTTCGAGCGCCAGCTCTCCCAGTAGAAGCGAGGAAAGCGGCGTCTGCTCCGCGGGCTTGAGAACGACGGTACAGCCGGTGGCCAGCGCCGGTCCCAGCTTCCATGCGGCCATTAACAACGGGAAGTTCCAGGGGATGATTTGCGCCACCACTCCTACCGGTTCGCGCAGCGTGTAGCTCAAGTATTTAGCGCCCGGCGTGTAGGGAACCGAAATGGGAATGGTCGCGCCTTCTATCTTCGTTGTCCAGCCCGCCATGTAGCGAAACAGGTCAACAGCCAGCGGCACGTCGGCTGCGCGCGCAACGCTGATCGGCTTGCCGTTATCCAGGGTCTCCAGTTCGGCAAACTGCTCCAGATGTTGCTCCATCAGGTCCGCGAGCTTCCAGATGGCGCGCCCGCGTTCTGAAGCGGTCATTGTGCGCCACGGGCCGTTTTCAAATGCCCGGCGCGCTGCTTTTACCGCCAGGTCAACATCCTGCTTATCGCCTTCGGCAACTTGCACCAGCGGCTCTTCGGTGGAAGGGTCGAGGGTGGCAAAGGTCTTTCCAGAAACGGCGTCAACCCACTTGCCGTCGATGAGGATTTTCTTGGGCTTCGACAAAAATTGAAGGACTTGCTGGTTCAACTGGCTTTGTACGGATGTGGTGGCCATGGCTGTTTACCTCCGGTCGTTGATGGTTGGGAAGGGATAACTGTTCTTAACGACTTTGCGCAAGGAGATAAATCATATCACTCCATTCGGCGGAAAAGAAAGGCAGCTTTTTCTTCGCCGCATTCTTCTCTGCTTGTGAGTTCAATTAGAATTGTTCTGCACACTTACCCTGTCCATGTTGAAGCTCGCAGCCAAAGATCGCGAACAGCTTATGCAGTCAGCGCGCGATATTCTGCGCCGCGCCTATGCCCCCTACTCCGGCTTCAAAGTTGGAGCCGCGGTCATGACCGGCGAGGGAAAGATCTTTACCGGCTGCAATGTCGAGAACGCCTCTTACGGATTGACCATTTGTGCAGAGCGCTCAGCTATCTTCTCCGCGGTTGCGAATTCGGCGGGCGGCAAACTGAGCCTGCGCGCCGTCGCCGTGGTCAATGAAAAAGAAGTCCCATGCCCTCCCTGTGGCGCGTGCCGCCAGGTCATCTCCGAATTCGGCGCGGAAACGGTGGTGGTATTCAAATCAGAGCGAGGTTATGAGGAACTCACAATCGCCGATCTGTTACCCTCAAGTTTCAAGTTGGCCAGGAGTTGAAGCCCGCGCCCGGTCGGAATTGAATCACAGCAAATAATGTGTGAGCAGAGTGCACCCGAAGCAAAACGAAAAGGAAAGAGCCTGATGCTTATGAGCGATTGGCAGGCAGCAGCCAAACTCATCGATCACACCCTGCTGAAACCGGAAGCGACGGCTGACCAGGTCAAGCAGCTTTGCCATGAAGCGCTGACGTTCGGCTTTGCCAGCGCCTGCATACAGCCCTGCTATGTGCCTCTCGCCAGCTCGCTGCTTCAGGGCTCAGCGGTAAAGGTTTGCAGCGTGATCGGATTCCCTTCCGGGGCCACGCTGACCGAGTGCAAACGTTTTGAAGCGTCGGACGTGCTGCGCCAGGGTGCGCAGGAACTTGATATGGTCATCAACATCGGAGCACTGAAGTCACAAGATTATGCCGCAGTCCAAGCCGATATACAGGCGGTCTTCGATGTGGCGCATCAGCAAAAAGCGCTGTTGAAGGTGATTATTGAGACCGTGCTGCTGACCCGGGAAGAGAAAATCAAAGCTTGCGAGCTCGCAGTTGCTGCCGGCGCGCATTTTGTGAAGACCAGCACTGGATTTGCCGGTGGCGGCGCAACCGTGGAAGACGTGGCGCTGATGCGCGCGACGGTGGGGAATCGCGCCCAAGTCAAGGCTTCAGGCGGTATTCGCAGCGCGGCGGATCTCATGGCCATGGTTGCTGCCGGCGCCGACCGTATAGGCGCTTCCGCCTCGGTCGCCATCGTGCGCGAGCTGGGAGCGCCATAGCAGGAAATGAAGTACAAGAGAATGCGAAATGCATGTCACTGAATTGATCCGCAAGAAGCGTGATACCGCCGAGCTGCAGCCGGCGGAGATTGAATTTCTCATCAACGGCTACACCGCGGGCCAGATCCCTCATTACCAGATGTCGGCATGGCTTATGGCCGTGGTGCTGCGGGGCATGACGCGCGCCGAACTCGCGGCGCTGACCTCGGCGATGCTGCACTCCGGCGAGGTGCTCGATCTATCGGAGCTTGCCGGCCCCAAGGTTGACAAGCACTCCACCGGCGGCGTCGGCGACAAGACCTCTCTGATTATTGCCCCAATTGTAGCCGCCGCGGGCGTTTTTGTTCCCATGGTCAGCGGGCGAGGACTGGGACACACCGGCGGCACCCTCGATAAGCTCGAATCAATAACAGGCTTCAACGTGAATCTTTCTGCCGCGGATTTCCGGCGCGTCCTCTCCACCTGCGGATGCGTCCTCGTGGGACAGACAGCAGAAATTGCTCCCGCCGACAAAAAAATCTATGCCTTGCGTGATGTTACCGGTACGGTCGAGAGCCCCTACCTGATTTGCGCCTCCATCATGAGCAAGAAGATGGCGGAGGGAATTGATGCCCTGGTGCTCGACGTAAAAACCGGCAATGGGGCCTTCATGAAGTCCGAGCAAGACGCCGCCTTCCTGGCGGAACTGATGGTTGAAACCGGCGAGCGATTGGGCAAGAGAGTGGTCGCGCTGCTGACAGATATGGACCAGCCCCTGGGGCGCGCCGTAGGCAATTCTCTGGAGGTCGCCGAATGCCTGGAGATCATGGAGGGCAACGGGCCTGCTGACCTTCGCGAGTTGTGCCTGGTACTCGCCGCCTGGATGCTTTACCTAGCCAAGCGGGTGGCAACGCTCGAAGAAGGAAAGACGCTGGCGGCTGAGATGATCTCCAGCGGCCAGGCGCATGAGAAGTTTCGCGAGATCGTCGCCTTGCAAGGCGGGGACGTTGGCGCCATTGACGATCCCCAGCGGCTGCCGCAGGCCCAGAACAAGATCGACATTCCCAGTCCGGCTTCCGGGTTCGTAGCATCCATGCTTTGCGAACAGTTGGGAACCGCAAGCGTGCTGCTGGGTGGCGGCCGCGAGCGTAAAGAAGATTCGATTGACCCCGCCGTGGGGATGATGATTCACAAGAAAGTCGGCGACCAGGTGACGGCCAAGGAGCCGCTGTGCACCATTTATTACAACTCCGCCGAGCGCCTGGAACGCGCGCGCCCCCTCATCGAACAGAGCTACAAGATTGCGGACGCACCCCCCAAAAAACAGCGCCCTTTGATCCATCGCGTCATTGGGGAGTAAGGGCGGAAGAGTAAGAACGATGGATCACGATTTCCTTTGTGCAGGATGACGGGGTGTTACTAAGTAGTCGACTTAGCCTCCAAAATCATCTCCAGCCCCATCATTACTGGCGAAAATTGATCTGGCATGGGTCATTACTTTGGAATGATCCAATTCCCGAATACTGGCTGTTGATGTTTCAGCCTTCCTTCAATGACAACTTAGCTCCCTTTTGCAGGTAGCCTTTGCGCTGAAACCAGTCTTCCAGGGCTGCTTTGAGCTGATCGAGCGGGACGCGCGTGCCAACTTCCAATATGCCGTCGGCGGTGGGCAGGGTGTCATCAAAGATCTGGTCATTGGTGAAGTCGCGCATGGAAAAGTTATCGAGCCACTTGATGGGACAGGGCGCGGGCCCATTCGGACTTTCATATTCGACGCGAATTTTGCGGGCAAACATTGCTTTCTATCTTAATGGTTTTGTTTGCCGACTTGCGAATTCACCTGCGCCGGCATCTCCAGGGCATGCACGAGAACCAGTTCCCACTCATCTCCGTTTTTCCTGAAGAGATCGGCAAAGCCGGTATCAGAGCTGATGAGGGCGCCGGCGTCGGTGCGCGTTTTCATATTGCGCACGCCGGTGACCACGGCAATGTTACCCAGGATTCTCACCCGCATATCATCAGCGCCCAGCCACTCGATGGGCTCAGGAAGCCCATGAACATGCTTGAGAAACTGGACGCGGGTCATCTCCGGCTGGCCGGGCACTACGTAGGCGAACTCATCGCCGAGGATGCAGTTGAGCTTGTCGTTATCTTTCTCGCGGATGGCGGCGAAGAATTGCTTTTCCAGCTCGATCAGAGCCGCGTCCGCGTTGCGAGGGCCTTCTGTCGAGACCGGCTGCTGCTTCTTAGCGCGATGCGTTTGGGCCTGGGGTTGCATTTGGGCTTGGAGTTGGGCTGAAGACAACACCAGGGAAGAAAAGAACAGGCCGAACGCGAGCGTAAGGTATGGGAATTTTTGCTTCATGAAACCTCCACGAGAGGCGGGGAAACTTCGGCGCGCAACTGGAAGCTACGCGGCCTTTTCGCGCATGACGACATCGAGATGCTCGAGGGTTTCCGCGACGGTAAGCATGTACATCTCGCGTCCGCTTTCCAGGCCTGATTCAATGGCGGTCTTGAGAAAGTGCCCGGCAATCTGGATGGCCAACGGATCGGTAATCACCCTGCCGGTGCGGCGCTTGTACTCGGCCCAGGCGGCATGGGGCAGCGCAATCCAGACAGGACGCCCGTTGGCGAGAAACTTGATATCCACCGCGTCGGCATGACGGGTGGCGATGGCCATGATAATGGCCTGGTACATGCAGTGAATTTCCTGGCCCGTCCAGCGGTCTTCAACTTTAAAGTCAGAGTACATGCTGCTTAAAAATATATCATGGTGGCGAGCGGTGCGCGCCGGGCGGCGGGGTTAGTTTCCGAGTTGGCGACGATCCGGGAGTTACCCCGATCAGTCAATATGAGCGCGTTTCCCGTTACCTGCCGGCTTACCGCATCGAAGGACAGAAAGAGGATGAAAACGGTGCGGCTTCGCCTAAAATCCGTCAGCGATGATGTAGACTGGCCGCATAACGATAATCGAGTGTATGGCAAGCGCTATAGGAGGATGAATGGCAGACACTAAGACCATTATTGAGCAGGCGTACTCCGCATTCAACAAGCGGGACATCGACGGTGCATTAGCACTAATGACGCAAGACGTGAGCTGGCCCAAGGCTTCGGAGGGCGGCAAAGTTGTCGGAAAAGAAGAGATCCGCGCCTATTGGACTCGACAATGGGGTGAGTTCGATCCCCATGTCGAACCGCTCGCAATGACCGAGGAAGACGGAGGCAAGACCCGCGTCAGGGTGCACCAACTCGTCAAGAGCCTTCAAGGGGATGTTCTTTCGGACAGCGAGGTTCTCCACGTATTCACTGTGAACAGCGGTCTTATCGCAGCCATGGATCTCGGGGATGAGGCCGATAGAACCGCTGGTCCGTCTGCCGCATTCGCACATCGATCCTAACTGGCTATCCACCGTGGAGCGTGCGAGTAGGACCCCGCCTCGAGAATTCTATGAGTGGGTAGCAGACCACATTCTCAGCGTAACCGGATCGCTCCCGGGAAGTCGGCTTGTGGAACGTCATTTCCGGATTGCTCCTTGATCACGGGCCAACCGGAAACTGGCTCACTAGCTAGCCCGCGTGCGGAACCAGGGAGCTTTTCGCAGCCATGCCACAGGCGGCGTGGGAAGCGCAATGCAGACAGGACGCCGTTGACTCAGGTTGATTCTGTTGGGACAGTGTGACATTCTTCAGAAGATGGATAACCAGATAGATGCCGCAAAAACAAGGCGGTTTCTGTGGGGCACGCTCCTTGCCTGGATTCCGTTTCTCTTCTTCATGTTTCCTACGATGATCGGCCTCTTCAGCGCTTTTCGTGGGGCTTCGAGCGGAAAATCCACAGGCGTTGCAGCTGTCGCCGGTGGTTTTGGCGAGCTTCTCTCGGTTT
>QIAW01000038.1 GCA_003225655.1 Acidobacteriota bacterium | reverse complement strand
ACGGCCTGCGTTTTTCGATCCAGCGCGTGGAGATCATGGCATACGCCGACGATAAGCTTATCATTGATACCCCGGAGCAGATTCCCCTGGAGTTTGTCCTGGCCGGCGTCGGCAGCCGGGCCCTGGCACTGATGCTTGATACGCTGATCATAGTCCTGATTGGCCTGGTTTTGTTCGTCATCGGCGCCTTCGTGGTTGGGGGCGTGTCTTCTTACTGGTCCGGCGCCAGCACGTGGACCACTGCCATCCTGATTTTGTTTTTGTTCTTCCTGCAATGGGGATATTTCGCCATCAGCGAGATCCTCATGAAGGGGCAGACCTTCGGCAAGCGCCAGCTCAACCTGCGTGTCATCCAAGATTCCGGCGCCCCCATCACGGCCTATGATGCCGTCGGACGAAATCTGCTGCGGGTGGTCGACTCCTTCCCCCTCGTTTTCCCATTCGCGTTCTATGGCGTGGGAATTTTGGCGGCGATGCTCAACAAGCAGAACAAGCGCCTGGGTGACCTGGTAGCCGGCACGGTAGTCGTGCATGAGCGTCCTCTGGGAGAGATGCAGCCGGTCTGGGCCTTGTCATCTTCCGTTCCCGGCGCGCACACACCAGCTCTGGTTTACAACATCGCGCGACTCAGTGTCGAAGAATTGCAGTTGATAGAAGCATTCCTGCAGCGCCGTTACGAGCTGCCGCCGCAACTTCGCATCCAGACCGCTTTTCAGATCGCCGCCCGTGTAAGCCGCACCCTGGAAATTCCGCAGGAGGGCCGCCCCGATCCGGAAACTCTGCTGGAAAATTTGGCCCGCGACCGCCGCAACGCTGGAAGGTATTGAGAAATCAGCACTCAGCATTCAGCAGTCAGCACTCAGCCAAAGAATATTCACCACAAGAGACACAGAGAAAAATTGTGTCATTGAATCATCGGATCATTGTGTAATTTGAGAATTGAGTAATGCTGATTTGTTGGCTGAATGCTGAGTGTATCGAGGATGAAGCACTCACCATTCAGCAGTCGGCTAGATCACCGAATGCTGAGTGCCTATAAAGCAAACGCCCACGGCCGAGGCCGTGAGGCGTTGCCGGGCAGCCCTCCCCCGGAACTGCCTACGAGGGCAATATAGGTTAGTCCCGCAGTTGTGGTAAAGATAACTTCCGTAACGTTACTCGAAGGATAAATACTCGGAGAATAAATTCTGCTGACAACCTAATTCTGGAGCAGGGTTACGACACGGTAAATGTACATGGTACGGCGACATACTTGTATCCTCGGGGTGGCTGGTGCATCTAAACTAAGGAAGTGTTAAATTAGTTAGTTCGAGCCGCGGGCGGCATCGGCTCATGCCGAAACGAGAGCGCCCCGACAAACCAGCAGAGGGATTTGGAGGAATAATGGCAGGCAACGCAGTTTTGGAAGTAACAGACGGCAACTTCGAGCAAGAAGTTCTCAAGTCGTCGCAACCGGTGATGATCGATTTTTGGGCTGCCTGGTGCGGCCCTTGCAAGGCCCTGGCGCCGGTGGTGGATGAAATCGCGCAAAGCTATGAGGGCAAACTGAAGGTCGTCAAAATGGATGTGGATAAGAACGCCGCCACGCCTGGACGCTACGGCGTCCGCGGCATCCCGACCCTGCTCATTTTCAAGGATGGAGTGGTCAAAGAGCAGATTGTTGGATATGTGCCCAAAGAGACCCTGCAGAAGGCTGTAGATAAACACGTCACGCAAGCCGTAAAAACCGAAGCGTAAACCGCAAGCGCGAAAAACTAAGCTTGAAAAACCCTCCTCTTCTGAAAAAATACCCAGCCGCAAGGCTGGGTATTTATTTACAAGAAGACTGTCAGTCCATCGAGTAATTTTTGAGGTTGTCATTCCGAGCCACAGGCGAGGAATCCCTGTTGTGACCATGCAACCTTAAAGCCGCGGTGATTCGCCTCGAAGACTTTTTGGTTTTTCTGAGAACTGAGACTTCTTTTTGAAATCCGTGTTTATCCGTGGCAAGAATTCTTGGTTTTCTCTTTGCCTCTGTGATGAAAACTTCAGTTAGTACTTTCTCAGCACGCCAACGACTCGTCCCTGGATCTGCACCGCATCGGCGGGGACCATGATGGGTTGCATCTGGGCGTTGGCCGGTTGCAGCCGCACCCGGTTGCCCTCGCGGTAAAAGCGTTTCAGCGTAGTTTCGTTGTTATGCACCAGTGCGACCACGATCTCGCCATTTCTGGCGGTTTTGATTTTCTCTACCAGCACATAATCGCCATCCACGATGTGCTCTTCCTGCATGGAATCGCCCCGCACCTCGAGCACGAACACATCGCGTGAGCGGGTAACATCGTGCAGGGAGATGGTCTCCTGGTTCTCCAGCGTCTCCACCGGCCTGCCGGCGGCGATGCGTCCTACCAGGGGCAATGCCAGGCTGGCCGCTGCCGCCTTCGCGGCAGAAAGATTGGCGACCGAGGCCGCGGCTTGCATCGCCTGCTTGAGCTTCCCTCGCGGAGGGAGCACATCGAGGGAGCGGCTGCGGTTGTAGTCCCGCCGCAGCAGGCCTTTCTTTTCGAGGTTCGAGATGTGCTTGTGCACCGTCGCCAGCGAGCTCAAGCCCATGCCTTCGCCAATTTCTTCGAATGAAGGCGAGTAGCCGTTTTTCTGTACAAAACCTGCGATGTAGTCGTAAACCTGTCGTTGCCGTTTCGTAAGCGCCATGCTTCCTCCGTGCACCAGAGAGTATGCAGCGAATAAAAGGCGAAGTCAAGCAATTTCGAAAAAACAAGGAGTGTCCGGGAGGGACAAATCTTTGTCCGCACTGGAAAGCGGATAACCAGCAGCTCTGCTTTTGGCATCCTAGTTATCCAGGACTTCTATACGCTTTGGTTTCGCGCTCATGGAAAAAGTCCCCAACTACAAACGGATTATTGAAGTCCTACGCCGTGGGGGACAACCCACCAACAATGACCGGGTCTGGATCAACTACTATTTGGAGTTGGCCGATAAATACCTGGGCCTGAGCGACCATACCCCGGCTGAAAAGGTCCCACCCGACAAGAGGAACGACGAGAAGCCGGCCAATCAGGCAAGGACTGCGGCCGGGTGGGGCAATGCTGAATCCACTGACGCGGAATCCGCGGAGGTGGAATCGAAGCCTCCCCAAGCTAAAAAACAATCAGCCTGAAGAAAGCAGTCAGCACTCAGCACTCAGCCAACAAAGCAGCAATTAGCCTTGGCTTTTGGCAAGAGTCAAAGCTCAGCCGCAGATTGACGCAGGTGAACGCTGATTGAAGAACAGCTTTCGGCTATCGTACTCAGTTGGCAGCAATCAGGACCACAATGAGTCGATTGGTCAATTCTCAAATTACACAATGGCCCAACGACCCGACCAGCCGTGGATGATTCAATGACGCAATTCTTCTCTGTGTCTCTTGGGGTGAATATTCTTTGGCTGAGTGCTGAACGCTGACTGCTTCTTATTCTCCGCCCCTCATTAACGCCATCTTTACGCCGCTCAGGCCGCTGACGTACCTGGCGACGCCGCGGTAAAGCGATTCGGCGATCTTCTGGCGGTATTCCGGTGTCTGCAGCTTGCGTTCATCACCGGGATTGCTGACGAAAGATATTTCCGCCAGAATCGAGGGCATATTGGCCCCGATGAGGACAATGAAGGGCGCCTTTTTCACGCCACGATTGCGCATCTTTAAGCTCTTGGTGGAAAGCCCGTTGTACATGGCGTTCTGCACGTCGGAGGCAAACTCGCGCGACTCCTCGATTTTTTCCTTGAGCGCAATCTTCTTCACCAGGTCTTGCAGCTCATGAATCGACTTTTCCGAGACCGCGTTCTCGCGGGCGGCAACCTCGAGCGCATCGGTCGAAGAGGTGAAGTTCAGATAGTAGGTCTCAACCCCGCGCGCACTGGGGTCGTGACTGGAGTTCGCATGTACGGAGATAAACAAATCTGCCTGGCTCTGATTGGCAATGGCGGTGCGCGTCTCCAGAGGGATAAACGTATCGTCGTTGCGGGTATAAACCACCTCTGCACCCATCTTTTTTTGCAGAAGCTTTCCCAGGCGCAATGCCACGTCGAGCACCAGATCTTTTTCCTGCAGGCCATTCGGACCCACGGTGCCGGTGTCATGCCCGCCATGGCCGGCGTCAACCACGATTCTTCCGATCTTTAATCCCAGTGCCCGGATCAGGGAGCGCTGTCCGTCGGCGGTAGGCCGCGCCTCGCGGCTGATGACGTCCGCGTCTGCTTCTTTTATTTTTTTGTGCCGCTCTTCTCTCGGCGCCACCTCTTCAAAGGTCGGCGCGCTCGTGGGTTTGCTCGTGGCCTTGACCTCCGGCTCGTTCGATTTGCCCATCGCCAGCGAGGCCGCCGGATCATTCCTGGCAATCTCCGCCGATGAGCCCCTCGAGTTTTCTGCCGTAGCTTTCTCGCCCGAACTCCTGCTCTCTGTATTGGTTGCGCTCTGGCGCCTTTGCACGGAGCCGGCCGCCGTAGTGGCCGGTGGTGGGAACATGGCACCCAGCATCTTTGAATATGACGGATAAGACGCGGTCGCCACTACCGGAGGAGCCACAACCGCCGGCGATTTTACCGCCATGGGAGTTTTTTCCGCGGATGCAGCTTCCTTTTCGCCTGTCTTGTATTGCCGGCCCGCTGGGTGGAGTTATTTCCCGCCGCAACTGCTGCAGGCTGTTTGCTATGGGTTTCCACTTCAGAGCTGGAAGCCGTAGCATCATAAGCTGAAGAGGTGTTGCCGCCGATGCCGTATACCGAATTCGTTCCCGGGGCGGCGGGGGCTGCTGTTCGCTGGAGCAGCATTTTTTGTGGTCAAGACCTGCGACTGCGGTTTGCCGTGGATATCGATAATCAGCCGGTAAGGATTGGGCAGTAGAAACGCGGAGTACTCGCTCACTGGATCAACTTCCAGCACCACGCGGGTCACACCGTGCTGGTATTGAGCCACGCGAATCTTACGCAGAAAGCCGTCATCCACGTCAAACGATTTGCACGTCAGCTCGGGAGCCAGCTTGGTCTCTTGCAGGTCAAAGAAGACGCGGTCGGGTGAGGGAATGCGCCCGGCTTCATACTTGACTTCATCTTCCAGGTCAATGGCCACCCGCGTGTAATCGGGCGTAGACCAGTGCCGTATGCCGGTCACCAGCGGCAATTTGCCCTTGCGCGAACTGTCTTCCGGATGCGTTTCGGCTTCCACCGGCTGGAGCTTTGCATTTTGAGTTTCGCGGCTAGCCGGGGTTTCGTGCGCGCTTTGAGTCATGCGCGCCTTCTTTTTGTTCCTGGCCGCAGCCGCCTGGGGATGCGCGATCTCATCCAGCGCCTGGCGGGCGTCGTCGCTCAGCCGGTGCATAGGATGGTGCTTGAGAAATTCTTCGAAGGCGGCCTTGGCTTTGTCGTTGTCTCCCAGATCGTCCTGATAAATCTTGCCGATGGTGAACATGGCCGCGGTGTTATGCGCGCTGCCCGGATATTGCTGCATCAGGAACTGAAATTGAGTTACGGCTTCCTGCGATGCCTGCGGATCGTGAAAGGCGCGGCCGGTCTCGGCCAGCAGCTCGGCGGTATCCACGATGCTCTCGTCGGCTTTACGGAAGTTTGCGCAGGTGAGATAAACCTTACGGAAGGCCTCGGTCACGCGGTTATAGTCGCGGCGGGCGCGCTCGCTCTCCGGACGCCCGTTCAGCGCCTCGCGCATCTTTTCGGCGCTCTCAAACTGCGCCTGGGCCAGTTGCTTCTTTTGTGCCAGAGTGCGTTTGGCGTGGGCACAGGGAACCAGCAGGGCGATTACGGCGCACACCGCCAGGAGGCTTTGAAAACGAGGGTGGAAACCCGGACGAATTGGAGCACAACCAGTCAGACAAAATCCTCAAGACTTTCCCAGCGTCACCTTCCGTCCGTACAGCTCGCGTCCGGTAAAATCACTCCACGTTGCTGAAGGTCAAATGGCCCTCAGCGTCGCGCGAAACCCGAATCGGGACCCGCTGCGGCCCGCCCATGAAGTTGAAGCCGTTACCGTACAGGTCCGTGATCTGGCGCACATAATTGCGCGTCTCGCGGAAGGGCGGAATGCCTTTGTGCGAGTGCACAGCGGTCGCGCCGGCGTTGTAAGCCGCCAGAGAGAGCTGCACATCACCGCCAAAGCTGTCCAGAAGCTGCTTCAGGTGCTTCACCCCGGCCTCGATGTTTTCCGTAGGGTCAAAGGGGTTATTCACCTTGAGCGAGCGTGCTGTGCTCGGCATGATCTGCATCAATCCCATGGCGCCCTTGCGCGACACTGCATGCGGATTGAAATTCGATTCCACCTTGATCACCGCGCGCACCAGGTTGGGGTCAACGTTATGCCGTGACGCCGCCTGCTGAATGGCCGCATTAACCTTTTCCGGGGTGAGAAATGTCACACCAGAGCTGGATTGCGTTTCTTCAGCGGAGGTTGGCTCAACCTTGGTTGCCGCCATGACCTCGGCCGCCGCCGAACGGGCGCGGCTGCCGGCCTGGCTGGGCGCGGGCACCGCCTTCCAGCGGTGCTGGGTGTTGCTCCAATAGACGTATTTCGCCTCACGCCCGTCAACCAACGGGATGGCGGGTACCGTACCAGGAGCGACACCAACAGCCGTATTGGTGGAAGCGTTCAATGTATTGGTCGGTGAACTGCTGTCGTTGACGTAGACAACATGGCCCTGCGCATCGCGTACGGTAGTGATTCCGTCCGCGGCTGCGCCTAGCCTGGTCACCAACAGCAGGAAAGTGAAGGTCATCAGGACTGCAGTTCGGTGTTGTGCCATACAATTCGCCTTGAGCTCGCGCCCAAAGGAACAGCGCGGCTCGCACCTAACCCAAACCCTGACAGAGTTTCGTCCAGAGTAGGTGCATTATAGGACGGTACGCTCCCCAAGAGCAATGCGGGCAAACAGGCGGAATCAGGGAAGTGACTGGGAAGAAAACCCAAGAAAACCGGAAATAACGGGTATTTTCCCGTATTTTAAACGTAAGTTACCAAGGTAATCTTGAAGGAGAATTGAGTCATTGCGTCATTGAGCATCGGGGAATTTACGATTTGCGATTCAGGATTTGGGATCGAGTGGCGAAATCTATTTCTGACCTTCGAAAACCCAAATACAGCTAGAAGCTAGTGGCTAGAAGCTGGTAGCTAGCAGCTCAAATCGTAAATCGCAGTTCGTAAATCGAAAATCCGAGGAACCGAGAACTAACTGAGTACTGGCCTGTATATTATTGCAATGGCCTCTGACCCCGCTCCCTGGCTCTACGGCTTCTGGTATCCCGCGCTGCGCAGCGACCGGGTACACGTCCGCGCTATGGCCACCGCCATGCTTCTGGGAATTCCGCTGGTCCTCGGACGCAAGCGCACTGGCGAGGCCTTCGCCCTGCGCGATTCTTGTCCGCATCGCGGCATTCCTCTTAGTTACGGGCAGTTCGACGGAGAGCAGGTGCAGTGCTCCTATCACGGCTGGTGCTTTGAGGCCAGAAGCGGACAATGCCGGGAAATCCCGTCGCTCACCCCTGACACGAAGCTGAAAATTGATCGCATCTACGCCAGCGCCTTCCCCTGTGAAGAGAAAGACGGCTTCTTCTGGGTCTATATTCCCGAATCGGCCGTCTCCAGCGCCGGTGGGCAGACGCAGTTGCCGCCCGAGCTGCCGCCTGTGCCTCGCGTGCCGGCGTTCAGCAAGAAATATGTGCTTACACATTTGACTGCCGACCTGCCCTGCTCGGTCGATCACGGCATCATCGGCCTCATGGACCCGGCGCACGGGCCTTTTGTGCATCAATCCTGGTGGTGGCGCAGCAAGCACAGCATCCATGAGAAGCAGAAGCACTTTGAGCCCATTCCTGACGGCTTCCGCATGAGCGCGCACGCGCCCTCATCGAACAGCGCGCCTTACAAGCTCATGCGCATGGCGGGTGTGAACGCCAAGCCCGGCGACCGGGTTGAGACCACGATTGATTTCGTGTTGCCGAACCTGCGCGTGGAAAGCGTGCGCTACGGCGAAGGATGGTTTTCCACTCTCACCAGCGTCACCCCGATTACCGCGACGCATTGCCGCATTGATGTACGCGCGGCGTGGAACATCTTCCGCTGGGCGACCCCGCTAGTGCTGCCCATCGGGCGCTATTTCGGAAAGAAGTTCATCCGCCAGGACCAGCTCACCATGGAGCAGCAGGCTGAGGGGCTGAAGCACAATCCCAATCTGATGCTGATCGATGACGCCGACCGCCCCGCCAAGTGGTACTTCGCGCTCAAGCAGGCGCTGCTCGATTCGCGCCGCAGCGGCGAACCCATGAAGCATCCCATGAGCGAGCCGGTGGTGCTGAAGTGGAGAAGCTGATCGTTGCAGGGTTTTAGAAGGCACGATAACGTTTGGATTTTCATTGGGAGGAACGAAGTGACGAGGAATCCCTATGAGCTTTGAAGGTTTATGGGTAGCACAAGACGAGAGCCTCGGCACAATAGGGATTCCTCCACTGCGCTACGCTCCGTGTTCGGAATGACAAGAAATTGGTGTCTTTGCAACCCGCGATAACCCATGCCGCGCCACTCCATCCTCGAGTACCTGGAAAACTTCCAGCGCCCTGATACGGCCTACGTCCACCGCTGCGGATACCGCAGCTACCGCTGGAGCTACAGGGAGGTCGCGGAAGTTGCGGCGCAATTTGCCCGCGAACTGGAGTCACGG
>QIAW01000330.1 GCA_003225655.1 Acidobacteriota bacterium | reverse complement strand
AACTCTAAACAACGATTAACAACGGGGGCGAATGCAAAATGACACCAAGTGAAGTAATTAAATTTATCAAGGACAAAGGAATACAGGTGGTCGACTTGAAGTTTGTCGATCTTCCTGGTCTCTGGCAACACTTCTCAGTATCAGCCAGGGAATTTGAGGAGAGCGCTTTTACCGAGGGCGTCGGTTTCGATGGTTCCAGCATCCGCGGTTTTCAGGAGATTCATGAGAGCGATATGCTCCTGTTTCCTGACCCGAACACGATTTTTGTAGATCCGTTCACGGCTGCGCCGACGTTGAGCCTCATCTGCAACGTGGCTGACCCGATCCACAACAAACCCTACAGCCGCGATCCCCGGCACATTGCTCTCAAAGCCGAGCAACATCTGAAAGCGACCGGCGTTGCGGATACAGGCTATTTTGGGCCGGAAGCCGAGTTCTACATTCTCGACAGCGTTCGCTTCGACCAGTCTTATAACTTCGGTTACTACCATATCGATTCCGAAGAAGGGTTCTGGAACAGCGGCAAGGAAGGCGAGAACGGCAGCAAGAACCTGGGATACAAGCCGCGCTACAAGGAGGGCTACTTCCCAGTGCCGCCTATGGACAGCCTGCAGGATATCCGCTCCGACATGATGCTGACCATGGAAAAGGTCGGCATCACCGTTGAGGTCCATCACCACGAGGTCGGCACCGCGGGTCAGACGGAAATTGATATGAAGTTCGACACACTGACCAAGATGGCCGACAACCTGCTGAAATACAAGTACATCGCCAAGAACGTCGCCCGCAAACACAACAAGACGGTCACCTTCATGCCCAAGCCAATCTTCATGGATAACGGCTCCGGCATGCATGTGCACCAGAGCCTGTGGAAGGCAGGGAAGAACCTTTTCTACAACAAGGGCGGCTACGCCGATCTGAGCGACATGGCCATCCATTACATCGGCGGCCTGCTTGCCCATGCGCCGGCGTTGCTGGCCTTCTGTGCGCCGACGACGAACTCCTACCGCCGCCTGGTGCCCGGCTACGAGGCGCCGATCAACCTGATGTACTCGCAGCGCAACCGCAGCGCATGTGTCCGCATTCCTGTGTACTCACGCAGCGAGAAGGCGAAGCGCCTTGAGTTCCGCTCGCCCGATCCTTCAGCCAATCCGTACCTGGCGCTTTCCGCCTTGCTGATGGCCGGTCTGGACGGCATCGAGAAGAAACTCATGCCGCCCGCTCCCATTGACAAAGATCTGTACGATCTTTCGCCGGCAGAAAAAGCCAAGGTCAAGTCTGTGCCGGGAGCCCTGAATGAAGTCCTCGATGCTCTGGAGGCCGACCATGAGTTCCTGCTCAAAGGCGGCGTTTTCACCAAGGACCTGATCGAGACCTGGATCGAGTACAAACGCAAGAAGGAGCTTGACCCTGTGAGACTGCGTCCTCATCCGCACGAGTTTGCTCTGTATTTTGACATCTAGACGCATTTTGGACCCCAGGTTCTCTCCCAATGGAACCTGGGGTCCTTTGTCTTTGGTTTGCCTTGGTTTGTCTTCAATGTTTTGCTCGCCTTGGCTCTAGTCTGCCTAAGCTTCTGATACAATCCACTTTCTTGAACGGCAGTGTGTGATCTAAAAAGGAGGATTGCTTCCGGTGGCGCTAACGATTGGTGTGCCTGCTGAAACTTTTCAGGGTGAGCATCGGGTGGCCATGACGCCCCGCGCCATGGAGGCGCTGGCCAAAAGCAACGTCGAATTCCTCATAGAACCCGGCGCCGGTGTGGCTGCTGGTTTTTTGGATTCCGACTACAAACAAAAGGGAGCGCGCATTGCTGCGAACCGTGCCGAAGTGTTTGCTTCCTCCGACATCGTCTTGCAGGTGCGTAGCGCAGGCGCTAATCCTGAAGCCGGCCGCGCCGATCTTTCTCTATTGCGTTCGCGCCAGGTGCTGATTGGATTTGGAGAACCCCTGAGCCCGGGTACTGCTTATGCCGAACTGGCAACGCGCGGCGTCAGCAGTTTTGCCATGGAGCTTATGCCGCGCATCACGCGCGCGCAGAGCATGGACGCCCTTTCTTCCATGGCCACCATCGCCGGCTATAAGGCCGTCATCATGGCTGCCGACGCGCTGCCGCGTATGTTCCCCATGCTGATGACCGCCGCCGGCACCATTACTCCAGCGCGCGTGTTCGTTTTGGGCGCGGGTGTTGCCGGACTGCAGGCCATCGCCTCGGCGCGTCGGCTGGGAGCGGTGGTGCACGCATACGATGTGCGCAGCGCAGTGCGGGAGCAGATTGAGAGTTTGGGCGCAAAGTTCGTGGTCGTCGAGTTGGATTCAACCCAGGCGGAAGATAAAGGCGGTTACGCCAAGGAGTTAGGGGAAGATTTCTATCGCAAGCAGCGCGAGGTCCTGACCGAAGTTGTGCGCCAGCAGGACGTTTTGATTACCACTGCGGCCGTGCCCGGAAAGAAAGCCCCGATCCTGGTTACGCGCGAGATGGTCGCCGGCATGGCGCCAGGCTCGGTCATCGTGGATATCGCTGCCGAGCGTGGCGGCAACTGCGAGCTTACTCAGCCGGGCAAGACGGTCGTGGAGGGCGGGGTCAGCATCATCGGGACGCTCAATATTCCTTCTTCCATCCCGTTTCATGCCAGCCAGATGTATTCCCGCAATATCGCCACGTTCCTGCGTCATTTGGTCAAGGATGGTGCGGTCAACATCGACCAGCAGGACGAGATCACGCGCGAAACGCTGGTGACCCATGGCGGGGAAGTGGTGAATCCGCGTGTGCGCGAGTTGCTGGGAAAGGCAAAACAATCGTCATAGGAGGAGTTCATCGGTGGAACATGTTGATCTATCGTTAATATTTGTTTTCATCTTGTCAGGTTTTTTGGGCGTTGAGTTGATCAAGCGGGTCTCTCCGCTGCTGCACACTCCACTGATGTCTCTGACCAATGCGCTCGACGCTATCGTTGTGGTTGCAGCCATCATTATCGCCGGCCGGCATGAAACCCGCCTCTCTACCACGCTGGGATTGATTGCCGTAGCCGCTTCCTTCAGCAACATGGTCGGCGGTTTCATCATCACCGACCGCATGCTGCACATGTTCAAGACCGGGAAGGCGAAAAAGCAATGACCCCAGAGACAATGCAGCAGCTCATTGATCTGACTTATATCATTGCGGTCGTGGGGTTCATTCTGGCGCTCAAGTGGCTGAGCTCTCCTGCTTCCGCCATGCGTGGCGTCCTCATTGGTGAGATTGCCTCCGGCATGGCTGTCGTGGCCACGCTCTTCGATCCCCAGGTCTCCCATTACAAGTGGATCATCATCGCTCTGATCATCGGTGCGGCTGTCGGTATTCCTCTCGGCATGGTGAAGACGACTGCCGTGCCGCAACGGACAGCCTTAAGCCACGCCTTCGGCGCCTTGTCTGCCGCGATCATCGGTATTGCGGAGTATTACGTGGGCATTGGCGCTCACAATCTTAGCCGGTTTCAGATGGTGGAAATTGGTCTCGAAGTCATCATAGGTTCGCTCACCGTCACCGGCAGTTTGATCGCCGCGGGCAAGCTGCAGGAGATTCTGCCGCAACGCCCCATTACTTATAAAGGACAGAACTTCGTCAGCCTCTCTGTGCTCTGTACGGCGGTTATCCTGATGCTGATTCTCGTAATTCATCCGGAATATACGCACGTCTTCGAGGCCATGGTAGGCGTTGCTCTGGTCTTCGGCGTCATGCTGGTCACTCCGATTGGCGGCGCCGACATGCCCACTGTCATTTCGCTTTTGAACTCGTACGCCGGCTTCTCGGCCGCCCTGCTGGGCCTCGTGCTCAACAGCAAGGTGCTGGTCGTTGCCGGCGCTCTCGATGGCGCCTCCGGTTTCATTCTTTCGGTCATCATGTGCAAGGCCATGAACCGGTCGTTTACCAATGTGCTGTTTGGCGCCTTCGGGCAACTGCAGGTTTCCGCCGTCAAGACCGAGCAGAAGCCGGTGCGTTCGGCCAGCGCGGAGGAAGCCGCTGAGATGCTCAATTCTTCCCAGTTGGTGATCGTGGTCCCCGGATACGGTCTGGCGGTGGCACAGGCACAACACAAGTTGCGCGAACTCTATGACACGCTGACCAAGCGGGGCGTGGACGTCCGCTTTGCCATCCACCCCGTTGCCGGACGCATGCCGGGCCACATGAATGTCTTGCTGGCCGAAGCTGACATTCCATATGAGAAGTTGTTTGAGATGGATGACATCAATGGCGAGTTTCCACAGGCCGACATCGCATTGGTAATCGGGGCCAATGACGTGACCAATCCTGCCGCGCGCCACGATAAGGGTAGCCCCATCTATGGTATGCCTATTCTCAACACTGACCAGGCACGCACCGTGATGGTTATCAAACGCAGCATGAACCCAGGCTTTGCCGGTATCGATAATGAACTCTATTACCTGGATAAAACACTGATGCTCTTCGGCGACGCCAAGGTGTTTTTGACCAGCATTGTGAAAGAACTTTCAGCGGTACACGCATAAGCCGAAGTTGGCCAGCCTGTGGAGGCTGGGCTTGTTCTTCGCTAACAAAATCGAACCAGCTCTCGGCTATATTTAAAACATGAACCATGCAGCACGGCTGAGTTTACGCCAGGGCTTTTGTCTGGTGCTTGGGCTGGCTCTCTTCACCTTGAATGGGTATGCCCAGGCAGCCGGCACCGATATCCCGGCGGCCAATCCCGGCCGGCCAACCGTTTCCACTCCAGCTACCCTTACCCCGGTCGGCTACCTGCAGTTTGAGACGGGATTATTCGCGGCTCGCCATTCACCGGAATTCTCATCGTTGATAAGTCTGAATGAGGTGATCAAACTGGCCGTTGCCCAGCGCCTGCAACTGCTGGCGGTCTCGGGGCCAATCGTCCATTCCACAACTCAGGGAGTCTCTTCCAACGGCAGCGCTGAAGTCTTTCTGGGGATGCAAGCTGTCGTCTATGGCGGAGAGGGTGCAAGGCCGACGATTGCAACCAGTTATTTTCGCCGCATCTACGGCGGCAATACTCCCGATCTCGATCAGGGAAGCCCCAGAAATTCGCTGGTGCTTCTCGCCAGTGCCGATGTCAAAGGCTTCCACTACGATACCAATGCCATGTTGAACGAGGTTATCGATGGCAGTATCCACCGCGCCCAGTTCGCGCAAACACTTTCGGTTTCACATCCGGTAGGGAAGCAATTTGCCATTGCCGGTGAGATTTGGCACTTTACCCAGCCCTTCCTACGCAGCCATGCGGTAGGGAACCTGTGGGCTGTGAGTTACGCGGCCCGCCCCGATTTAGTTATTGATGGTGGCTTTAACCGTGGACTCACCAGCACCTCCACCCGCTGGGAGGCCTTCGCGGGCTTCACTTACCTGCTGCCGCACAAGCTCTGGCACTAAAGCGTATTTCAAAAATAGGTTTTGAAAGGGCCACAGCTTCAGTCCCTGGGGCCATCCCCATAAATCATCGTCACGATATTTTTGAAACACGTTCCAATCAGCGGATGGCCTCTAGCTCTGGCCAAAGTACATGCAATATGGTATAGTTTTACTTGCAAATCATTTGCAACTAAGATCAGATTAGCCATAGGGGAAGAAGCAGAGATTCAGTTGCAACTAGTTCGCATATAGAATTGTATCTTTGGAGTACTCAGCATGGAACAGCTCGCCCCACGACGAAACCTGCGCGATGAATTGAAAGATCGAGGTATACGCATGACGCACCAGCGGGAGATAGTGCTCGAGTTAATTCAAGGTTCTTCCCGCCATCTCGATGCCGAGTCACTGTGGAAGCTGGCCGCGCGCAAAGACACGTGTATTAATCTCGCCACCATCTACCGGACCCTTACATTGCTCAAACGTTTTGGCCTGGTTGACGAGCTTGATCTCATGCATATCGAGGGAGAAAAGCACTACTACGAGGTCACGCGCCTGCGCAGCCATATTCATCTGGCCTGTTTTCGCTGCGGGGAGATCCAGGAGTTCCAGACCCCGCTTTTCACCAAGCTATGCAAGCAGGTGGAACAGGAATGCAGCTTCAGCATCAAGACCGGACGCCTGGAATTTGGCGGGCTATGTTCAAAATGTCGTCAGAAAGAACGTCCCGCTGCCGATTAGTTGTCGGAGTACAAAATCACAAGCAATAAATGAGGAGAGATGAAAAAAATTACGCGCTATATATTTTTCGTAATGCTGGTGGCTCTGCCTGTCTTGGCGCAGGAGAGTCCGTATTTTGTCACCTACGATCATCACCTGGAACAGCCAGGAAACCTGGAAATCGAAACGCAATCGAATGCCGGCTTTCCCCGGCATGGTGAGCCCTCATATTTCGCCCCTTATATCGAACTTGAATATGGCTTTACTACACGCTGGACAAGCGAACTTTATCTTGAAGGCCAATCCCGCTCTGGAGACAGCACCGTCTTTACCGGCTGGCGGCTGGAAAACCGCTTCCGTCCGCTGGCGGCCGAGCACCGCATTAATCCCATTCTGTATTTCGAATATGAAAACATTAACGAGGCCAGCCGCATTCAGAAAGAAACCCCAGGTCACGCAACCGAGTTCGATGTGCCCAACTCCGAGAGCCGCCACATCCGGGCGCACGAGCTTGAGAGCAAACTCATTCTTTCCAGCAACGTGCATGACTGGAACATCGCTGAGAACTTTATTGCCGAAAAGAACCTGAGCCACAACGAAGGAGTGGAATTCGGCTATTCCTTCGGCGTTTCGCGGCCCCTGGGCACCATCGCTTCCGCTGCCAACTGTCATCTTTGCCGCGAGAATTTCATCGCTGGTGCAGAGCTGTTTGGCGGCTTGGGAAGCACAAAGGGTTTCGGCTTCCACGACACTACCCATTATTTCGCTCCGGCGCTCTCCTGGCAGGTGAGCAACAACAGCTCGCTGCGTTTTTCGCCGGCGATTGGCCTCACCAGCAAAAGCGCCGCCGTGCTTCTGCGCTTCGGCTACAGCTATGAGATCCGCGGCTTCAAGGACAAAATAGCCAGCCTGTTCCGGGGGGCGAAATGACCCTACGAGCGGCGATCACGAAAAAACGGTTCTGGAACATCTTCGCACTGATCGTCTCGACTGTGCTGGTGGGAATTGCCATGGGGCAAAACCTGACTTATCAGCAGGACCCCGGATGGCAGCCGCCGCAGGCCGCCATCACCCGCGCCAATCCGCTTGCCCGCAATGCTGACGCCGTGGGCGGAGGCCGCAAACTCTTTCTCCGCGAGTGCACCGAATGCCACGGACGCGAGGGCAATGGCCGCAAACGGGCCGCTGACCTAGTCCTTCCCCAGGTGCAAAAGCAGTCGGATGGAGCCTTGTTCTGGAAGATCACCAATGGCAACGCCCGCCACGGCATGCCCTCCTTTGCCAAGCTGCCTGAGCTGCAACGCTGGCAATTGGTCCTGTTTTTGCGGCAATTACCGCTATCGGCATCCACGGCAGCCCCGATGGAAAAGGAATAAAAGCGGCAAAATATGGCCGGTGGTTGTGATAAGCTCAGGCGCTAGACATTTCCCGAGAAAGCAAGATGTCCTCCACCGGCGCGGTTTCACAACCTACATCGTCTGCGGGTTCGGCAAGGCCCTGTCTGCTGCTGGTCAAAGACGGCAAGCAGCAGACCGTCGCGCTCGACAGCACGCCTCTCTCCATCGGCAGAAGGGCGACCAACCACGTTGTGCTGCGCAATCCCCACGTCTCCCGCGATCACGCCACCATCGTGCAGGAGATGAACGACTACTTTCTGGTGGATAACGGCAGCAAGCATGGCACTTATATCAATGGTGAGCGCGTCCAGCGCAAGCGCCTCGAGCCCAATGACCGGCTGGAGTTTGGAGTGCCGGCCGCCGGCTTGCTTATCTTTAACCCTGAAAAGCCCCAATCCACGACCCGCGAATTCCTGAACCAGGTGACGGCGCTTCCCGGACAAACGCCAAAATCTGACCTGGAGATGCTTACTTTTTTTCTGGAAGCGGCCCGCAAGCTCAATACCGCCGGTGTGTTGAAAGACGTGCTCCTGACATTGATTGATACCACCCTCAAGTTGACGCGCGCCGAGCGCGGGTATGTATTCCTGGTGGGGGAAGGCGGCGAATTAACACTGGCTGTCGGGCAAAACGCGCAGGGAATCGCTCTGTTCGATGATGGCACCATCTCCCGCTCGCTGCTGGAAGAGGCGGCCCATTCGACTTCAGAGTTTCTGGTGCAAGACGCGCTCAAATCCAGCCAACTGACCCAACGGAACAGCATCGTGGCCAACGATCTGCGCACCATTATCTGCATTCCTTTACGCAAATCAAAGCTCCGCGAGAAAAAAGTAGGGCAGGCCAACGCTGCGGAAGAATGCACCGGGGTACTTTATCTCGACAGCCGCTCCGTGGGCGCTGACGTTTCCACGACCAACAACGACGTTTTGCGTGCCATCGCCACCGAAGCGGCTTCGTTGCTGGAAAACGCCAAGCTGGTGCAGGCTGAAGAGGAGTCGCGCAAAGTTCAGCAGGAGCTGAACATCGCATCTTCCATCCAGCAACGCCTGATGGCGGTGACCATTCCCGAACCGGGCTTTGCCACCGTGCGCGCCCGCAGCATTCCCTGCAAGGAAATTGGCGGCGATTTCTTCGACGTGGTGATGACCAGCGACGGCTTGGCCGTGATCGTGGCCGACGTCTGCGGGAAGGGAATCTCGGCCGCTGAAATCATGAAGGCGACCAGCAGTTACCTGTGCCAGAAAAACCTGGATGGCAAGTTCGCAACGGTGGTCCTGGCCCGCCTCACCCGCGAGGGCAATCTGGAATACGTAAACTGCGGCCACGTTTCGCCCATCCTGGTAAAGAGCAGCGGTGTTTCTCGCATGGAAGATGCGGGTGTGCCCGTCGGACTCATGCCCGACGCGGTCTATAGCAGTACCCAGGTAAAAATGCAGCCCGGCGACCGCATTGTGCTCTTCAGCGACGGCATTACCGAGGCACAGAATACCAAGGGTGAATTTTACGGCGATGAGCGGCTGAACACGGCCGCCAGCTCGCACTCTCCGGTGGAAACCATTCTGCAAAGCGTGATCCAATTCTGCGCCGAGTCGGCCTTTGAGGACGATTGCACCGTCGTGGACCTGGTATATAAAGGTTAGAGATCGCTTTAAACTAAAGCGTCCTCACCGGCTGCTTCTGTTCCGCGAACTTCTCTGACCAGCGGATTCTTCCTGTCATCTGCATCACCACAAACAGCGTCACGATGGCGCCAATGGTGATGGTCAATCCGGTAAGCCCTTTAAAGAAGAAGGCATAAGAAAACAGCACCAGATAGACAAACTGCGCCAGCCCAGCTTCAATGGCCGCGAAGCGGATGCGCACCACAAGCCGCAGATAACTGATTACCAGGAACATTGAAACCAACGAACAAATAATAAACGCCAGATGCAACGAAATCAGGTCGACCGTATAAGCCAGCAGCAGATGAAAGGCAAAGAAGGCCCCGGCCAGAAAGAAATAATTCATCGGGTGCAGATCGATGCCACGCATGGTGGTGATGATGAACATCAGGAAAAAGAAAAAGAACAACGAAACCGGGGCAAAGAGGCTGATCTGTCCGGCAAGCGGTCATGGTTGCAGCTTCTGCGGCATGGGCATGCCAATGCGGAAGCCTGAGACCAGGTTGTCGTAGGTCCAGGTCAGGTCCCAGCCGTTATTCGTTGCCTGTTTCTGCGTTGCCGGCAGGGTATTTTCAGGAAAATCTATTTGCTTGAAGTCGGTGGCCATGTGCAGGCGGAACTTGCGCACTTGCTCTACGCTGCCTCCGAAGCTGTAGTACCAGCTATCGACCCCTTGCGAACGATAACTTACGCGCAGTCTGACATCGGCCCCGGCGGGAACCGAAGCGCTTGCTACAGCAATGCCTCCCTCATTGGTTACGGTCACAGGAATGTCATTGATCGACATCACAAAATCGTCGTAGATCGCCTGCTGAGCGGGAAACTTGAAGCGAAAGGTCATGGCCTCGGTGTTGCTGCTGGTGTTGTGAAAAGTAAACGTTCCCGCGAATCCCACCTTGTAGAGGCTGTACCAAAGCAGTCCTTTCTGCCGATATTCAAGGTTCAGACGCACGTCAGCATCGGTGCTGTTCAGGGGAAGGGAAACGTCTGAAGAAACGTTCCTGGTGTTCTCCACGATTTTGCCGTCAGGTAATGTAGTTTGCGTTTTCTTCTCAGTCTGAGTTGTATATGTGGCTGTGGGCGGCGTCTGCTCTTGTGGGCTGCCCCAGACTGAGGCCACCTGCTCGTGCAAACGTCTATCCACGTCATCAGTACGGGAGAATATGGTGGCGCCCAGGATGAGCCATGCGATTGAGGTGCAGCCGAAAATCAGGATCAAAGCCAGAATGCGTCGAATCATGATGCGTCCTCTTTAAAGTACTTAACAGAATAAAGTATATGGAGCGTGTTTTTCATTTCTGCTTCCATGGTTTGCGTGTGCCGTTTAAGTTTCCGCCGAGAGAGTGCGCAGGGTGGCGCGGGCGTTGGCCGCAGATTTGGAGTGCTGCGAGGAGTGCGGCAGCATTTCCGACAGGACTTCCAGGTAGTCGTCCAGCGCAGCGCGCCCTCGTGCCGTGAGCTTGTAGGTGGTTTTGGGCTTGCGGCCCTCAAAGCGCTTCAAGCAGGTGATGTAGCCGGCTTCTTCGAGCCGGCGTGCCTGCACGCTGAGGTTGCCATCGGTGGTTTGCAGCAGGTCGCGCAGTTCGGTAAAGGTCAATGCCTCGTGCATGGCAAGCGTGCACACGATTCCCAGGCGGAGGCGCTCATGGATCAACTGGTCAAGATCGGCCGGTGCGGGCGGTGAAGAGCGGCGTGGTTTAGCCATCGTGCCTCCAATGTATGTAAGCGCCAAAAATAATGTGCAGCAAGCCAAAACCCGCAGCCAGCAAAGCCAGCCCCGCCGAAGCGGGAAGGAAAACTGCCGAGGTCGCCATGAGCGCTGCGCCATAGCAGCCCAGCCAGATCACCGGCACCAACTCCAGGTTCTGGGCGCGGAGAACGGCGGCACACAAAATTGCTCCCAGGACCATCGGGGCAGAGAACGGCCAGAGCGCCTTGCGCAGCACCGGAGACCAGAAGGCGACGCCCGTGTGGCGCGATTTGCGCGCCATGCTGACCGCGGTTACGGCTGCGGAGGCAATCAGCAGCACCGCCCATACCGAAAGAGCGCGATAGGGTTGAGCGCCCGCATCCCACGGTGTTCCCGTGACTTGTATGTTCGCCAGGACCGCCGCCAGGGCCATTACTCCCACAAGAAAAATTCCGCTGCCCGAGACGGTGCTGAGCCTTCCGGCGGCCTCCAGCGTGCGGCGAATATAGAGCAAGCTGTCTTGCGGACTGCCGCTGCGTATCAGGTTCTCATCCAGGTCGTTGTTGGTTCGTGCCATAAACTTAGGGACATCATCGCCTGCATGTCTTTAAATGTCAAGTACTTTATTACGTAAAGTATAGTAAAGATATGAATGCGTCCAAAGACCTTCATCTAATTCGCAGTTCGGATGATGTGTTAGCGGCAAAACCTCTGCAAGTCGGGCGGGGGTGGAGCAGGTACATCGCTGAATTCGCCAGCCCAGCCCGTGCATCCGTGCGCTACCACCGTTCGAGAGACAGTCTGTTGCCGGTCGCGCGCCTGAGTTTTGACCAGTTCCACCTGATTGCTGCCAAGTTCGGCCTCTAACTGTTTCAGATCGTCGGCAACCGTGTGATTGCCCGCTTCAAAGCTAAGCAGCAGCCAGATGTAAGCTTCAACCTTGTTCTCGGGTATTCCGCGGCCCTGCTTGAGAAGCAATCCCAGTTGTTTTTGCGACTGGGGCAGCCCCTG
This sequence comes from Acidobacteriota bacterium, assembly GCA_003225655.1. Taxonomy (GTDB): domain Bacteria; phylum Acidobacteriota; class Terriglobia; order Terriglobales; family Acidobacteriaceae; genus QIAW01. Next base: position 8,815 of record QIAW01000330.1, on the reverse strand, counting down.
CTCTGCCGCCTTGTGAAACCATTCCGCAGCCGCCTTATAGTCATTGCGCTCCTGCTTGAATAAAGCAAGCAGATACTGGGCAAAGGGGTCGCCCTGTTCAGCCGCTTGTCGCAACCATCGCTCTGTATTTTGAGGGTCGCGACCGGTTCCGGCGCCGGTAAAATACGCGCGGCCCAGCAGCCACTGGCCCAGGCGGTCTCCTTGCTCGGCAGCCTTACGGTACCAGACCAACGCTTCCTGTGTGTCCCTGGGAGCTAGCGTGCCGGTCTCATAAAAATAACCCAGGGCGTCCTGGGCAGGGGCGTATCCGAGCTCTGCGGATCGACGGATAGAATCCAACGCTGTCTGTTCATTTCGACTTGTGCCTGTGCCGGCCAGGGCATTCATGCCCTTTTCAAACAAAGCACGCGGATTTAAGCTGGCGGAGTCACTTGCTTGCTGTGCCCAAACAGAAGCTGTAAGACTCAACATGATCAAGGCAGTTGCAAAGCGGCGCATTTGTACACCTCACGCCTTAATCATAAGTCACGGGTTGGGAGTGAATCCAGAGCTTTGCGTTGGGCATCTCTCACAGGTGCCAAATTGGTCACTTTCGTGACCGTCAAATAGATACCTGCAGGTTATAATCAAAGGTCGTGATCAAATACTCTATTGTTGTCCCATTTCACAACGAGGAAGAGAACTGCACCGAGCTTTACGACCGGCTGAAGGCCGTCATGGAAACCGCCGGTGAAGACTTTGAGCTGGTTTTCGTGGATGACGGCAGCCGCGATCGCACCTTCAAGGCGCTGCAGGATATCGCCTCTGTCGACAGCCGTGTGGTCGTGGTGAAGCTGCGCCGCAACTTCGGACAGACCTCTGCCCTGGCCGCCGGGTTCGATCATGCCACCGGTGAATATCTGATTGCCATGGATGGCGATCTGCAGCACGATCCCGCCGACATCCCGCTTTTCCTTGAAAAGCTCGCTGAGGGCTATGACATCGTAAGCGGATGGCGCAAAGTACGCGTGGATAATTTCTGGCTGCGCCGCATCCCCTCGCGCTGCGCCAACTGGCTGATGGCCAAGCTAAGCGGGGTTGATATTCATGACTTCGGCACCACTTTTAAAGCCTATCGCCGTGAGTTGATTGATCGGGTTACGCTTTACGGAGAGCTGCACCGCTTTATTCCTGCTCTGGCCTCATGGCACGGCGCCACCATCTGTGAAATTCCTATCAAGAACGTAAACCGCGAGCGCGGAGTCTCGCACTACGGAATTTCGCGTACCTTCCGCGTCTTCTTTGACCTGCTAACCATCCGCTTTCTGCTGCGTTACCTTTCCCGGCCGTTGCATTTCTTCGGCACCATGGGCATGCTGGGAATCCTGACCGGCGCGGCCGTGGCTGTTTTCCTGGGAATTGACAAACTCCTGCATCACACCCCCGACATGCTGCAGCACGGCCCTCTGCTCGTCTTTTCCGCAGTCCTGATTCTTGCCGGCGTGCAATTGCTGGCTTTAGGATTGCTGGCCGAGCTTCAGGTCCGCCACTACTATGAGCCCTCGCGCCGCGTGCCCTATTCGGTCGACGTGGTCCTGCGTACGGAAAAGAACGAGCAATCCACGGTCTCGGAATAACGCGGCCCACGAATTCGTGTCCGGGTGCTCTGCCCAGCGCAACTCGAGGATGACACGATACGAACAAGGTCAGGCGGTGGTTGTTCGCCGTACGCTGCCCGCAGAAGACAAACGCAAAATGCCGGAGATATGTGGTGATTCTTTCGGCAAGCACGATTGATCCGATCCCTGCTGCGAATCGCGGCTCGATCAAACGTGAGCGCCGGTATGGAGTTAGAAGATCTGTCTAACTGGCGGAAACCTTTTCTAGGGCGGCGAGCAACTCTTGTGCCAGCGAAATATCGGCGAGGGAATGTTTGATGTCCCCAGTCCGCTCCGGGCCATAGGCAGCTTCGTCGGCGTAGCCGATGATTTTCTTGAGCGCCTGGAAGGTCTGGTTCAACGTGATCCGTCGGCCGCAAGCAATATTGAAAACTCGTCCTGCTACTTTTTTCGCGGGAGCGCTGCAGGCCAGCAGATTGGCTGAAACCACGTCCTCAATGCAGGTAAAGTCGCGGCTCTGCTCACCATCGCCATAGATGGTCGGCTGTTCGTCGCGCAGCATGGCGCGGATGAACTTTGCCATGACCCCTGAATATTGCGAGGTCGGGTCTTGGCGTGGACCGAACACGTTGAAGTAGCGCAGCGCAACCGTGGGCAATCCATAGACCCGATGAAAGCTCTGCATATAAAGCTCGCCTGCCAACTTGGTGACCGCATAGGGCGAGATGGGCAGCGGCAGCATGGCCTCGTGCTTCGGTAATGTTGGCGTATCGCCATAGGCGGAAGAAGATGCGGCATAGACAAGGCGTTTCAACCTGCCATCGCGTTGAAACGCCTCGCGCGCGGCGACCAGCAAATGCAGTGTACCGTCAATGTTGGATTGATTACTGCTGGTAGGGTCGAGCACCGAGCGCGGAACAGAAGGCAGGGCCGCCTGGTGAAAAATGTAGTCCACGCCGTTGCAGGCAGCGTTGAGCGCCACTGACGGAGTTTTGAGGTCCAACTCCCGCAGGTCGACGCGTTTTTCAATCCCGGCAAGATTTTCGCGTTTGCCCGTAGAAAAATTGTCGATGCCGCGCACCTCGTTCCCACGCTCCACCAGGGCATGTGCCAGCGAGGAACCAATAAATCCTGCGATTCCGGTGATTAAATAACTAGCCAAGCATCTAAAATATCACAAGGATTGTTGCTCTATACTGCTGTGATCTGCTGTTTTTGAATCGAATCGGAGAGGCAAGGTTGTACTCACAATTTTTGCTGATGATCCTTATTTACTTATGACGATGACCAAAGCCGTGCAGACTGAATTGCGCCTGGCCCGGCGCATGTCACGCCTGGGCACCGAGACCGCCTTTGACGTGCTGGTAAAGGCGCGGGCGCTTGAGGCCAAGGGCGCTGCTAAAGCGTTGAATAGTGGATGGACGCATTACGGCCCTTCCGCCGGCTTTCCCCAACTGCGCGAGGCCATCGCCCACGATGCTGGCAGCCGCCGCGGCATCAAGGTTGATCCCGCCGAAGTGGTAGTGGTTCCCGGTGGCAAGCCTATTATTTTCTTTTCTATGCTGGCATTAATTGAAGAAGAAGATGAAGTCATCTATCCCAATCCTGGCTTTCCCATCTACGAATCCCTTATCCATTTTCTCGGAGCCAGGGCGGTACCGGTTCACCTTCGCGAAGAGCGCGATTTTGCCCTCGACCCGAATGAACTGGCTGGACTCATCACTGACAAGACCCGGCTCATCATCCTGAACTCGCCGCAGAACCCGACCGGCGGCGTGCTCAGTGAATCCGACGTTCGCCAGATAGCCTCTGCCATCGGCGACCGTGACATCATGGTTTTGAGCGATGAGATCTACAGCCGCCTGCTCTTCGAGGGCAAACACTTTTCTATTGCATCCATTGACGGCTGGAAAGATCGCACCATCCTGCTCGACGGCTTTTCCAAGACCTACGCCATGACCGGATGGCGCATGGGCTATGGCATTATGCGGCCTGACCTGGCTACGCACGTCGCCCGCCTGATGACCAACTCCAACTCCTGCACCGCCAGCTTTACCCAGATGGCCGGAATCGAGGCATTGCGCGGCGACCAGAGCTCTGTAGATTCCATGTGCGCCGAGTTCCAGCGCCGCCGTGATGTCTTTGTGGCCGCCGTCAATCGCATTCCCGGCTTCTCCTGCCGCACGCCCAAAGGCGCCTTCTACACTTTTCCAAATATAACCAAAACCGGCTGGCCCTCCGGCAAGCTGGCGGATGCGCTGCTCGAGCAGACGGGTGTAGCCTGCCTGTCCGGCACGGCCTTTGGAAGCTTTGGCGAAGGCTATCTGCGCTTCAGCGTCGCCAACTCGGTTGAGAATATTCAGAAGGCCCTGGCGCGGATCGAAGACTGGGCCAGAAAAAATCTCTGAGAACTGAGAACTGTTTCTGATATCAAACCATTGGTTATAAAAGTTAGCATATGCCCAAACCCTTTCGCATATTCGCCACCTGCCACATTGGAGATGAAGCCTTCGACGTTCTTCGCCGCCGGGGCTACGAACTGGAGGTTTATCCCGGTCCGGAAGCGCCTCCCAAAAAACTCATCCTGGAAAAAGCTAAGCAGGGAATTGATGGGCTCATTACGACCTTGCGTGACTCCATTGATGCTGAGGTCTTCGAAGCCGGCCGAGGCCGCTTAAAAGTCGTTGCCCAGATTGCCGTCGGTTTTGACAATATCAATCGCGCCGATGCCAACCGCTACAAGGTTCCTTTCACCCATACGGCCGATGTTCTTACCGATGCCACCGCCGAGTTTGCCTTCTTCATGATGGGGGCCCTCGCCCGTAAGCTCTGGTCCAGCGAACTGGAGGTGCGTGAACAACGCTGGGGGGCATGGCATCCTTTCCTGCCCTTTCTCGGAGATGAAGTGACGGGCAAGACCATCGCCGTGATCGGCACCGGGCGCATCGGCCAGGCCATGATCAAGAAGTGCACCGGATTCGATATGAACATCTTGTGCTATGACCCCGGTTATCAAGACGAAAAGTTCGTGAAACAGGTCCAGGACCTGATGAATTTTCGCCATGAACGCGGGCTTCAGAGGCATAAGACTGCGATCAAATATGTCTCACTGGAAGAAGCCCTGACGCAGGCCGACTATGTGAGTGTGCACGTTCCCTTAATTCGGCCGGAGGAGGGGACCCCACCGACGCTGCATCTGTTCAACGAACGCACCTTTCGTATGATGAAACCCACGGCCTACTTCGTCAACACCTCGCGCGGCCCTGTGGTAGATGAAGCCTCCCTGGCGCGGGCGTTGCGGGAAAACTGGATTGCCGGCGCCGCCCTGGATGTCTATGAGAAGGAACCCCTGCCTGCGAATTCGCCCCTTCGCGATCCGACGATCGCCGATCGCTGCCGGCTTTTCCATCATTTTGCCAGCGGGGCCAGGATCACGCGTCTTTCTGCAGATCCCGAAAAGGGAATGGCCGGGCGCTGCGTGCAGGGGCTCATCGATGTATTGGAGCAGAACTACGGCGGCGACATCGCCAACATGCCGTATGTCGTCAACAAGGAAGCGTTCAGGAAATAGTTAAGAAAGAGGCCCCTTTCGGGGCCTCAAGCATCCCGCCGGTTCACAAGTTTCTCCGGAGACAAAGTAGCGGTTATGCAAAGCTACAGCAATTCATTGTTGCCAATGCTACTTGCCCGGGGTCGCCGTCGCTTTGCCGTGCTTGACTTTTACCTCGTTGACAACCTGTTCTACATTGGGAACGCTGGTAGCGATCTTTTCAGCCTGGGCACGCTGTTGTGGCGTATCTACCGTGCCCGAAAGGGTCAGCACGCCGTTCTTGGCCTTGTAGTCGATCTTCTGGTCTTCCAGCTTGTTGCCAATGAGCGCGGCTTTAAAGTTGTGCTCAATCGCTCCATCGCGATCACCGCGCCGGGAGCTGCAGTCTTGGCCGCTTCTTCAGCGCGCGCTTTTTCGTCGTCAGATTGGACCTTCCCGCCCAAAGTGACCACGCCTTTGTCGCGGTCTTCATCCACCGTGACCTTGTTGAAGCCATTTTGATCCATGGCCTGTTTTACGGCGTTTTTGTAAGAGGGCGTCTCCGCCTTCTGTTGTGAACAACTAGCCAGCAGCAGGGCCAGACACAGCGCTGTCAATGCACTAATGATTCGAGATGTGCGCATACAAGTCTCCGTTCATCTGAGAGATGGGGGAACTTCACGGTATCTTGTGATGCACAGATACCCGTCAGGGGAGGGCTGCCCGCAGAGAGGAAATGCAGAGCTGCCAAGAGCTGCTGCTGTGAGCAGGCGAGAGTTGCGGCTCGTTCTTACTTCTCGTTCCTATTTGTGGATCAGGGCGGCCATCATGGAATGAAAGATCTTGAAGCCATCGGCTGAGCCCAGCATGGCCTCGCTCGAACGGTCAGGATGTGGCATCATTCCACAGACGTTCCTGCCCTCGTTGCAGATGCCGGCGATATTGTCGAGTGAGCCATTGGGATTGGCGGCCGCCGTGATCTCGCCCTCGGGAGTGCAATAACGGAACACAATCCGCCGCTCGCGTTTCAGTGTTGTGAGAGTAGCCTCATCGCAGAAGTAATTGCCCTCCATGTGGCCGATGGGGATCTTCAGTACCTCTGCCTGCTTGCACGCGCTGGTGAAGGGTGTATCGGCGCTCTCGGTGCGTAAATACACCTGCTTGCAGATGTATTTCAGGCCGGCATTCCGCATCAGTGCCCCTGGTAACAGGCCCGCCTCGCATAAGATTTGGAAGCCATTGCAGATGCCTAGCACCAGGCCCCCCTTGCCGGCGAACCCGGTGACCGACTTCATGATCGGCGCTAACGCCGCAATGGCGCCGGTGCGCATGTAGTCGCCATAGGCAAAGCCACCGGGAACGATGATCGCGTCGCACCCCTGCAAATCGCCGGATTCATGCCACAAGAAGGTGGTTGGCTCTTTAGCGATTTCAGAGAGCGCATGGTAGGCATCGTGATCGCAGTTGGAGCCGGGGAAGATGATGACACCGAATTTCATAAGATTACTTTAGCGTGAAGCAGCCTTCTAGAACAATGACGATTTTGGGTTCCAATTCGGATTAGAATCTTAAGTGGCAGAGCAAGAATCATAGTGTCCAATGGAGATCCTCCCACATCTGCGCACCACCGGGACGGCGCTGAAGAACTGGTTCATTGCCCAGACCTACGATGCGCTCGCGGTAGGCGCTCTATGGCTGATTGGGCTTCTCATCATCGGTGTGCCCTGGGCGCCATTGTGGGCATTTTTGGGCGCGATTTTTCAATATGTCCCCAACTTTGGTCCATTGCTTGCTGTTATCGGTGCGGAGATCGGCGCGCTATTTTCTGGTTCTGGCTTCGAGATGAGGCTGGTGTACGTGCTGATCTTATGTGCGGTGATCGCTGTTACCGACGGCCTTTTCCTGCAACCCTATCTGATGAAGCGGACCACGAAAGTGCCGATGTGGGCCTCGATCTTGGTGCCCATTGTAATGGGAATCATCATTCCATTTTGGGGAGTCTTGCTGGCAGCGCCGCTGCTGGCAGTCCTGTATGCCTTCCGCGAGCGTTACCGCCAGCAGCATAATGCTAATGCACAGCTCAACCCCAAGCCACCGGACGCACTTACTGGTCCGTAACCTTAGTCTTCACATGCTATAATTTTCGTTTGTCTCGCGTTCTACTCCTGTTAGCGGCTTCCGCCGCGCGGTGAAGTAAACTTCAAATTGAGAACAAAGAGGTTGCACCATGTCTGGCCATTCCAAATGGGCGACAATTAAACATAAAAAAGGCGCACTCGACGCCAAACGTGGAAAGATTTTCACTCGCCTGATCAAAGAAATCACCATGGCGGCCAAATCGGGTGGCGATCCCGAAAAGAACCCGCGTCTGCGCGGGGCTGTGGCTGCGGCCAAGGCCGAAAACATGCCGGCAGATAACATCAAACGCGCTATCCAGCGCGGTACCGGCGAGCTGCCCGGCGTGACCTACGAAGAGATCACCTTTGAAGGCTATGGCCCGGGCGGCGTGGCCATATTGGTGGAGGTTTCCACGGACAACCGCAACCGCACCGTCAGCGAGATTCGCCACGCATTTGGCAAGAACGGCGGCAATATGGGTGAAGCCGGCTCCGTCGGTTGGATGTTCCACAAGAAGGGCGACATCGTGGTGCCCAAGACGGCGGCTACGGAAGATCAGCTCATGAACATCGTGCTGGAAGCCGGTGGCGAAGATATCCGCGACGACGGCGAAAGCTGGGAGATCATGAGCGACCCCGCCAACTTTGAAGCTGTGGTCGAGGCATTAAAGAAGGCCAACATCCCGATTACTATGTCTGAAATCTCCATGATTCCCCAAAACTACATCAAGCTGGAGGGATCTCAGGCCAATACCATGATCCGCCTGATCGAAGCCCTGGAAGATCATGATGACGTGCAGCACGTTTACTCAAACTTTGACGTGGATATGAAGCAGTTGCAGGAAGCCGCCAGTTAAGCCGGCACAGATTCCCCGAAAAGCCGCCGGTCGTGGCGGCTTTTTTACTTGGTTCTGCCGCGAATTTCCTTGTTCTGGGAGGTCCGCATTTTTCTCTCGCCAAGGTTCCACTCCACCTGTTAGATTTTCAAGCAACCCCAAATTTACAGGAGACACCGACGAATGAAAGCTGCCGCTGTTGTGCTGATGTTGTGCTCAGCCTTTGCTTTTGCCCAGGGAACTGACCAGAGCGCGTCGCAGGCCCCGGCTTCGCAAACAAATCCAGCAAAAGAAAAAGCCCGCATGACTTTCAGTGAGTCGCTGCCTGCGACTTCGCTGCACAAAGGCGCGTGGGATTTCGGCGTGTGGGCGCAGGGTGGACACTCCGTCAGCGGCGGCGTCAGCAAGACGGCTGTTTTTGATGCTGGCTTGCGCCTGGGGAAGGTCCTCACCGGCCAGCACGGCAGCGGATGGCTGCGCGGAAATCTTGAATATGCGGGCGATTTAATTCCCATTTATGTTTTGTCAGGGCCGGTGAATACCGCCTATGGTGTCTCCATTGATCCGTTTGTGATGAAGTGGAATTTTACTGGCGGCAAGCGCCTGGCTCCTTACATGGAACTGGGCGGAGGTGTGCTTTTCACCAATACTGAGGTGCCATTTCGCACCTCGAATATCAATTTCACCTCGCAGGCGGCGCTGGGAATGCATATCTTCACTCGCGAAAAGCGTTCG
>QIAW01000332.1:460-1505 GCA_003225655.1 Acidobacteriota bacterium | reverse complement strand
CGGTCGCAATGGGAAATGGATCCAGCGCCCTCGCAAACGAATGCGGCCATGGCGGGGCCGAAGCAACAAGTCTTCGCCGAGCAATCCCTGCAGATCGCGCAGGATTTCTGGGTCGCATGCTGGATGAAGCCGGTGACTGCCGTAATCCACATGTATGCCTTCGAGTTCAAAGCTGCCGGCATTACCGCCGGGTTCCTGCCGCTGCTCGAGAACTGTGGCATGAGCCAGGCCCTGCCGGCTCAATTGGAACGCCGCGCCCAGGCCAGCCGGACCGGCGCCTAAAACGGCGACACGAGCTTCTTTTGCGGTTACTGCAGAATCCTGCATTTGGGGCTTTTCACACGATTTCTGAAGGGTTTCCACTATCTTACTCGGGAAGTCTGGATTATCAGGAAAGTAAATAGCTCACGATTTGTGCGCTTCGCTGGCCGAATCCGCCCGGCGCGACTGCGTTTCGGTAACCACTAAATCATCTCGGGCAACACCGACTACTGCTGTCGGATTCAGGCGTCCGCGCATGGCAATGGCGTCTCCCAGCATCCCGATGAGCAGGATCAACAAGGCGCTCAAGAAGGCCAATTGCGCTGAAGCCGATATGTTCGGCTGATGGCTGAGATCGATTCCCGTCTTTGCCAAGCCGTACAACAGGAACAATCCCACGATCGGCAAGAAGATGCGTATCGGACGAAACAACATCGCCGTCCTCAGGATCAGGACCAAAAAGCTTCCGGCATCCCAAGGAACGATTTTTGATTTCCCCTCACGCTTGCGATAGTCGATGGGAACATAGTCAACTGCGTAGTGATCGCAATGCATGGCCAGGGTGATGGTCGTGGTCCAGCTAAACTGATCGGGAAGAATGGGAAAATACTGTGCCACTACTCCCCGGCGAAATGCTCGCAGTCCGCTGTTGAGATCGGGAATCTTCGAATTGGTGAGATAGTTTGCCAGCCAATTCAGCACCAACTTGGCAGGTTTCCGGATCAGCGGTATGCGGACATTGCGCCCCGTGCGCGCCCCCACTACCATGTCCGCGCGGTCTAGT
>QIAW01000332.1:0-200 GCA_003225655.1 Acidobacteriota bacterium | reverse complement strand
CGATGCTGCTGGCCAAATATCGGCAGAATTTTCACTCGACGGTAAACCTCGTTCAGATTTTGTTGCTGCAGCCGGTTATGCATTGGGTAGTGAGGACGATCGTCGGACAGATTCTTTATACCAAAAAAGGAATGAAGCGCTTTGTCTTCCTAACGTATACGTCATAACCGGGCAGTTTTTCCGCCAACATCTTTTCTTCG
>QIAW01000331.1:8121-11893 GCA_003225655.1 Acidobacteriota bacterium | reverse complement strand
TTTGTTCGACGGGTCCAGGCGCAGGCATGTTGACGACTTCTTCCTTCGCGCGATCATCGCCGTGTAAGTGCTATTTCTGCAGGTTGGCCACTTGGGCCTGGGTGCAGCAGCAGCCGGGAGGAATAGGGCTCCCGTGAGGACAGGTTTTGGGATGTCCTAGAAACGTGCAAATCTTGTCTGTGGCCTCGAAGGAAAGAATGTGCTCGAACTTGCACGCCTGCTGTTCGACCTCGGCCTCATTTTCAATGTGCAGAGTTTCCATGAAAAGCCTTTCAGCCAGGCGGTGCCGCCGGATAATATTTGCCGCCCTCTGCTCGCCGCGGGGGGTGAAATCTATGGCCAGGTTCTGTTCCCCGGTGACGTTTTCCGGGTAAATTACTTCGTGGCAACGGTTGCGCACTTCTTTATGGCCATTTTCAGATTGGGCGCCGGCCAGCACCTGGAGCAATCCCATTTCTGTCATCTTCTGCACCGCAAAGGCCACAGGCAGGGGGCCGGAGACGTGCATGCGGCCTACCTCGGGGCGCACGCCGTTTTCTTTCAGGGTCCAAACCTCTTCCAGCACCTCGTCGAATTGCTCTTCATCCGAGAATTTGAAGCTCTCCTGCTCGGCGACGTGGCCGTGATGCAGCTCGACCTTGCGGTCGGCCAGCCGGGCGACCGCCGGGTCGTGCGTTACCATCACGATGGTGCGGCCCTGATTGTGGAACTGGCGCAGCAGGTGCAGAACAATTTCTTCGTTCTGCGCGTCGAGGTTGCCGGTGGGCTCATCGGCCAGGATAATCTGAGGATCATTGATCAGCGCGCGGGCAATGCATACGCGCTGCTGCTCGCCTCCGGAAAGGTGCGCGGGCAGATGCCGCGCAGAATTGCTCTTCATCTGAAAACTTGAAGCTCTCCTGCTCGGCGACGTGGCCGTGATGCAGCTCGACCTTGCGGTCGGCCAGCCGCGCGACCGCGGGGTCGTGCGTTACCATCACGATGGTGCGGCCCTGGTTGTGGAACTGGCGCAGCAGGTGCAGAACAATTTCTTCGTTTTGCGCGTCCAGGTTGCCGGTGGGCTCATCGGCCAGGATGATCTGAGGATCATTGATCAGCGCGCGGGCGATGCATACGCGCTGCTGCTCGCCTCCGGAGAGGTGCGCGGGCAGATGCCGCGCGCGGCCCCGCAAGCCCACTCTTTCAAGCGCGGCGAGGGCCTCCGCTTCATCGGTCATGCTGTGAAAGTATTGCGCCAGCATCACGTTTTCCAGCGCGGTGAGGTAGGGAATCAGGTGAAACTGCTGGAAGATGAAGCCGATCTTCTCCGCGCGGAAACGGTCGAGCTGCGCCCGCGAGAACTGCGCCAGCTCCTCTCCGCCGATCGAGACTTCCCCAGAGCTGGGCCGGTCAAGGCACCCGATGATATTGACGAGGGTTGACTTCCCCGAACCCGAGGGACCCATGACTGCCAGCCACTCCCCTGTGCTCACGTGCAGGGTTACGTCATCGAGGGCACGCAGCTCGCCACCACCCTCCGCCTTGGCAGGGTAAAGCTTGCTGACGTTTCGGATATTAATTGCCATCTCTTGTTACTCGCCTTTCAGGATCACCGCCGGCTGGATTCGGTTCAGCATGGTAATGGGTATGACCGCGGTCAGCAGTGTCAGGGCGATGCTTCCCATCAGTATCGCAGGAAACACGCTCCAGCGTGGCTCAATGCCCGCCTGAAAGTTGATTCTCCCAATCAGCGAGGCCACCCCGATGCCGGCAATATATCCCAGCAGGGCGCCCGCGGCCCCTAGAAAGGCTGATTCCCCGGCAAACAACAGGTTCGCCATGCGCTGGCTTGCGCCTAAAGCTTTCATTACCGCAAAATCCTTTCTGCGGTCGAGCACGGTGGAAGTAAGCGTCGCCAGCACGCATAAAAACGCGGTCACGACGATCAGCGCGACCGAGGCCAGCAGCGCCGAGCGGGTCTTATCAAAGACCCGCGCCTCGGCTTCCACAATTTGGCGCACGGGTTGAACGTCGGCCGAAGGGAACAGCGCCGCCAGCCGGCTGATGAACCCGTTGATCTCCTCGGGACTGCCGGCCACGGCAATTTCCATGACCGAAGGCTGCAAGCCGGTCCAGGAGGCAAAGTCGGTTTGCGAAATATATACGCGGCTATCCTCGGGGCCGCCGGTCTGCAATATGCCGGCGATAGAAACATGCAGTACACGGCCATCAAAGACGAGATCGAAGGGATCGCCTTTGGGAGAAAGGGCCGCCGCAGCGCGTGCGCCGATCAGTACTGAATTCGGGAGCGAAGGCCACTCGGTAACTGACCACCAGGTGTTCAGCTTGCGCGCGCGGGCCATATCCACGCCGGCGACGACTACCGGCAAGCCAGCAGGCGTGCGTACGGCTGCATAGGAGACCGGCAGGGCTGCGCCGCGTCCGGCGAGTTCGCGGTCAAGGGTCGCGATTGCGTCTGGGGGCAGGGAAGCGCCGTCTTTCGCCGAGAGAACCACGTTCGCGCCATAGCTGCGAAATTCGCGGTGAAGCTTTACCTGCATATCCACATAGAGGTTCAGCAGGGCGGTGCTTACAGCCGCCGCTACCGCAATGGCCATGAGCGTAATCAGCGTGCGTCCACGACGCACAGTGGCTGAGCGGAGCATGATTCGCAGTAACATTGGGGCGCGCCTCATACGTCTCCTCGCAGCACGACCGTCGGATCCAGATGCACCGCGCGCCGCAGCGCAAAGGCGCTGCCCAGCAATAAAATCAGGAACGAAACCAGCAACACCACCGGCAAAAGCGCGGCTTCAACATGCAGGCTGCTTCCAAAAATTCTTAGGGAGATACGTTGGGCCAGAAGGATTCCCAGAGCAAAGCCCACTCCGCCGCCCACAACCGCCAGCGTGGCCCCTTCGGCAAAGAAGAGGGCAGCCACCAACGTACGCGTGGCCCCCAGGGCTTTCATCAGTCCAATTTCGCGGCGGCGGGCCATCAGCGTGTTCATCATGGCGGCAGAGACTGCCAGCACCGCGGCCACGAGAGCCGCCATGGTCACCAGCCACATCAGACCCATGATGCGCGAGAGCACCGAGCCTTCGTTCTGCGCTACCTGCCGTATCTGTTCCGCATGGGCGTAGGGCAGGGCCTCGTTGATCTGGAAGGCAATGGAATTCGCGTAGGGTGAGCAATACCACCGGTCGTACATGACAGCCGACATGGTTTTTGGATTGCGCCGGGCCAGAGCATCTTCAGGTTTGGTGAGCGCGCTTACGTAAAGCCTGCGGACCGCATCGGGTCTGTGGGCAATCTGTTGCACCAGCGCCAGAGGAGCTATGATGGCCCGATCCTCCGCTCTGCCCGTACTTAAAATCCCACTGAGCTTCAGCAGGCGGCCGCCCACGCGCAGAATGGCACCGCTCTTCAGGTGGTGATCATCGGCGAATTGCTTTCCTGCGAGCACATCAACCGGTTGGTCTGCAGAAGGCTCATCCGAGGGCCATGCGCCTTCCACGTTCCACCAGGGATACGTATTCTTTACGCCGGTAATAAAAGTTTCCTTGCTGTAGTGAATAGTTTTGCTGAAGTAGGTTCCGATTAATTCCACGGAAAGTTCGCTAGGGGCGCTGCTTGCAGTGCCAGGCAGCGCCGCATTCACCTTGAATGAAAGAAAAGGCGCAAAGTCTTTAATGCTGTGTCCCCAGAAGATGCCCTTCAGCCTGGGTAAGTCTGATTCTTTCAGGAATGCGCCTGAGGTCACCGGCTTTAGATTGACGCCGCCGATTTCAAC
>QIAW01000331.1:0-7924 GCA_003225655.1 Acidobacteriota bacterium | reverse complement strand
GTTCCATTCCCGCTGCCAGGTCCGCCTCCATAACTACAATTGAATCGCCAATCTTGGTTGCCTTCAGAGGGATGGGATTGCATCCACCCGGCTGTCCCACCGACTGTGGATTCACCGGAGCAGCGCAGTTCTTGCACACCAGACCGGTGCTGGTTTTGTAGAAGCCTACCGCGCCGCAAATTCCACAGGCGTCAAATACAGTGGCGACGCTGCCATCGGGTTTCTGATAGAGGAAGAAGCGCACCTCGGTTCCATTGACGTTGACGGCGTAACGATGCAGATCGCCATCGGAGACCTGGGTAAGCGGAATGCTCACTTGGCCATTGACGAATTGCACCGGTGTGGATGAGATTGGCGGGGTTGTGCTCTTCGCATAGATGAACTCGGCGGTGATAAGAGTGATGAAAAGAAAAGTGGTTACGTACATTGAGGCCATCCAGAAGCGCTCACGCCGCGCCGTCCACATGACCTTGCGCTGTTCTGCTTGCGAAGTTACCTGCGGCCCGGAAAAAGATGCGGCGCCGCCACTCCATCAGCACCATGAGCGCAGCCAGAGCCAGGATGGTAATAAAGAAAAACAGGTCGTTGCGCACAATGGGGCCGATAATGGCCATCTCGCGCTTGCTCGAGGGCAACACGCCATTCTCAGAAAGCTCATGCAGGCCCGATATGATGAGCTGGGCCGAAACAAAGAACAGGATCACGGTTGTGACCCGGAAGAATTTCTGCAGGTTGATGCGCACTGAGCCCTTCACAAACATCACGCCGAACAGGATGGCCAGCATCACACCGGTAAGAGTGCCAATGAAATTCATCAATTCAGTCGAATTGAAAGAGACGCCGGCCAGTATCAGCACGGTCTCCACGCCTTCGCGCAACACCATCAGGAAAACAAAAGCAAAGAGGCCGAAGCGCGAACTATTGCCGGCCAAGGCTCCCACTTTGGTCTCAATTTCGCCCTTCAAGCGGCGGGCGGTGCGCATCATGAGGACGATCATGCTGATGGTGAGGACGGCGGCAACCAGCATGACCCAGCCTTCGAAGATATCCTGATTAAGTTGGATACGCGAGATGGCAACGGCCACGGCAATACTCGCCACAAAGGCGGCTACCAGGGCAACGTAAACCACCCGGCGCAGCTCATGGCGGCCAATCTTGGCCAGGTAAGCGAGCGTGATTCCAACGATGAGGGCGGCTTCCACCCCTTCGCGCAATGTGATGATGAGAGCCTGCAGCATACTTTTGTACGGATATCCTACTTGCAAACCATTTGCAACTATACTGAAACAAAAAAGACGGCGAAACCGTCTGCCTTTGTGTATGGAACTAATTTTAAAGTTCTCTGGAACCCGCGTCAAATAAAACAGCTTGTTGCAAACCATCTTGCAACTGGCGGCGAGCGTCTAAATGGTTGCTGCGGGATTTTCAAAATGAACCGTTTCATACTTGCCCAGACCGCCCACGAAATAGACGCGCTCAAGCCCGCGTGGGAGTGGCTGTACTTGCAGCAAAGCGAAGCCACGTTTTTCCAGAGCTTCTATTGGAACCGTCTGGCGGCGGAGTGTTTTCGGGACGAACGGCCCACAGTGGTGTTTGTGGAAACAGATTCTGGCGCAGCGCTTATTCCGGCGGCGGTCCGAAAAGATAGCCATCTTTGCCTGTTGGGCGAAGAGCTGTTTGATTACCGCGACGTACTGTGGGCCGGTGATTGCTCTGTGCTCACGCGTGCCTGGAGGATTTTGGCGGAGCGGGGCCTACCGCTCGCCCAGACCCCTGTGTGCATGGGGAGCATGCCGGAACGCTGGAGCATCTTCGAAATTGAAGACTTTTGCCATGCGCCGTGCATAGCTCAGGGAACCGGTCCTGATGACTTTGCTGCTTCGCACAGCCGGCTCGCCAGGCAGCTTCAAGCGGCTCTCTCCAATGTTTGGGGCGAGAACCTGTTTGCCGATCCCGGCCGCGTTCGCTTCATCACAGAAGTTGCCGCCGGCGCTCCTTCAGCGTGCCAGATCTTCACCCTCGAGACCGCTTCTACCCTGGTCTCGGCCCTTGTGGCGTTCCAGGACGGCAACATGCGGCGCTTCTACACCACTTACTTCGACGCGGCCTGGGCACACTATTCTCCGGGAGTTGCTCTCTTGTTTGAAGCCACGCGACTTTCTCTGGCCGAAGGCCTGGGGTGCGACTATATGACCGGCGAGCAGGAATATAAACTTCGCCTGGCAACCACACAGGTGCAGCTTTGTCGTGCCCATGGAAAATTGCGCAGAGATGACGCAGGCGACAGAGAACTCTCGCTTGCTGCATAAGCTGTTTGATCTCTTACGGCGCCGCTGACGCTCTGCACACAGATCAAAGTTGTTTCAAGAACTTCTTGGCCTGTTCGTAATGAGGGAAAGATTTTTCTTCCGCCTGGAATTCGGGAGGGTGCACGCAACGCTTGCTCCCCCGCAGTTTCACCGGATGCTTCAAATGCAGCATCTCGTGGAAGAGCAGATACTCTAAGGCAAAGCGGGGGATGGATTCGCGATCAAAAATCCTGCTTACAACAATAGTATTGTGCGCGGGATCGTAATGGCCCAGGCTGCTGCGCGAGTCGCTCAAGCTCCAGGTAAGCTGCGGCTTCCCCAACAGGCCGTGAAAGTAGAGTGTGTTGAGCTCATCAAAGATTTCTTCCAGGTTGAAGCGGTGTCCGTTGGCCGAGGAGATGCGCTTGCGGCCGCGCATCTGGCGAATCAGGTGAGCTTTGGAGGCAATCTCATGGCTGGCGACATATTTGCGGTAACGGACGGCATGGCTGCCGGCAATGGGCTTACGATAAAGCTTGGCCAGCAGGATATGAGCAATGGCATACAGCACCGAATCAGGAGCGCCTTCGAGCAGGTCTGAAAGCCGGGCGAGGATCTGGCCGTCGCGCAGGCGAATGGTGTTATTCACATTGGCAAAGGCAAAAAACTGCACCTGAAATTCCGGCATCCGCGCCCGCGGGAAAAAGAAAGCGGCTGCGATAGCCGGTCGGTTCACAGCAGTGCCGGTTTCATAAACCCCAAGGCAGCGAATTTTGAAACCTTCAGGGGCTACAGAGGCTGCGGAAAAATGTTTATTCTGTGGGCTCCGCTTCGCTGCGCTCAAGCCTGCGGCAGCGAGGAAGTGTTATTTTTCAGACTTACGGCACTTTTTCGCTTCGCTCACCCATGGCTGAAAGCATGGGCTACCAAGTCGTGCCCTGATACATGTCTTCACACATGAAAGACTTTTCCGCTACAGGCGCACCAGCCGAGGACGGCTGTGCCACACGGGTCTCCGCTCTTACACATCTTCTTCGCCCGACGAGTTTTTCTGCAAGCTCTTAAGCCGGGCCCCTTCAAAACCTATTCTAAAGAGAGGGCAACGAAGACTGCGAGAACACAAAGCCTGCGTTTTTGAGAAATCTGCACGAAAGGCACACAGTCAGTTTATTTCTTTTTTGTCTTGAGCGAAGTATTTTGCTCCTCCAGCGTCTTGCGGACGCTGTCGGCGCTGTCGTTCACCGAATCAAGGGCGGTATCGAGTGTAAACGTGTAATCATGGGCTTCTTTTGCGGTTTGCGGGTCCTTGGCGATAGCGTCTTTTAACGTGCGCAGGCGCAGTTGCCAGTCGGCTTCGGCCTCGATGAGTTCTTTCAGCGGCTTGCGGATATCGGCCCCGTGTTCGCTGTAGTTATCCATGTTGTCGTCAATCTCATCGACGATATTGGTGAAATCTTCCAGAAGGTCATGGACCTTTTCACCGCGGCCGGCGGCAAGCTTCGGATCGGAGCGTAACTGCTCGATGGCCACCATGCGGGCGCGGGCAAATTTGATATAGAGCCGCAGGCGGTTCACAGGTTCCTGCGCCTGCTCCCGCAATTGATCGATCTCATCAGCGGTCAAGGGATCGCGCCGCACTCTGCCGCCCGGAGAAGAGGCAACCAGGGAAGCGGCCAGCGCGAAAACGAAGATTGCTAGAGAGAAGATGCGTGTCATGGCTTTATGCCCCTTCATTTTTGAGTGAACATGAGCGCAAGTATTTGACTGCGAGTCTGTTCAATTTTTTCGACAGCTTCTTTCACCACCGGCTTATCTTCGAAGGCGAGTGTCTGGCCCACGTCACTCAGCCGGCGCGAAGTCCTGCGCAAGGTGAGATCGGTTTCCTTCAGTCTCTTGTGGGTCCGTTTCGCGGCATCGAGCGCTTTCTGGGTATACGCTATCGCCATGTTGACCGCCTCCACCGCCTTTTGCACGTCGCCGTTGGTGTAGTGCTGGTTGGCAACTTCAACTTCACGCCGCGCCACATCGGCACAGTGCTCTGCCTGGTTATCGCTGCGCACATCTGCGCGCGCAATCAGCTTCTCGATGGGCTCCTCGTCAGACGCCGCCCAGCCGGCCGACGCAGCCAGCAACAGAAGCAACGTAATGGCCAAGATTTTCCGCATCACTTTTTGGGCTCAAGGGCAATCAGCCTGTGCTTTGCCTGCCACTCCTGATTGGGATATTTTCCATTGGCGGCCGACAAAAATAAATGATAATTCGCGGCCGCCTGTTTAACATCGCGCAGGTGGTCGTAGGTGGTGGCCCGCAGAAAGTAAGTTCCCGGGGTCTCCGGGAAGGATTTAGCCCGGGCGTCCAGCGCCTGCAGCACCAGCGGGTAATTCTGGTTCTCTGCCGCAACCGTCGCCAGTCCTTCATACGCCCCGGCGCGCCCGGGATCGAGCCTCAGGCTGACAAGATACTCCTGCTGGGCCTCGGGAAACTTTCTCTGGTTCATGAGCACGTTAGCCAACACATGGTGAAGCTCAGGGTTCTTCTCGTCGTCCTTGAGCAACTGCCGGTATTGCCGCTCGGCTTCATCGTATTTTTTTGCCTGCAGCGCGAAATCGGCGATTTCACGCTGCGCCTGCCGGTCTTGCGGGGAAATCTGCAGCGCCGCCTCAAATTCGGCGAGTGCCTCATCATTCTTCTTTCCACCAGCAGCCAGAATCCTTCCCAATTGCACATGCGCGGCAGCGCTCTGAGGATCGAGTTTCAAATAGCTGCGCAGGCTCTGCTCCGCCTCGGGCAGGCGCTTACCGGCAATGTAAATATCGGTCAAGCCTGCGAGCGCCTGGACAGATTGCGGATTCGATTCCAGCACCTGTTTATACTCTTTTTCCGCCCCTTCTGTATTGTTCTTGCGCTCCAGAATCTGCGCTACGGAAAGATGCAAATCCAGGTCCTTGGGGTGAATCTCTTCCGCCTTTTGATATGCAGCCAGAGCATCATCGGGAGAGTCATTTTCCAAACCATGGCCCAGTGCGTCCCATGCGGTAAATAATGCCTCGCCGGCGGTAGCCTCTTGCGAAGGTTTGAGGGTCGTGGCTGCGCGCAGATACTTGACAGCCTCACTCCTGTTGCCTGCAGAGGCAAGCAACAATCCGAGGTTCAGGTTCGATTCGAAGAGCTCTGGTTTGATGGCAACGGACTTCTGGTAAGCCTCTATCGCCTGCGGCTTGCGGCCGGTCAGAGAATAGAGCACGCCAAGGTCAAACCAGCCGCGGTAGTGATTGGGGCTGGCAGACGTTGCCGAACGAAGAAGCTGCTCAGCGCGGGCGTAATCTTTTTTGTCGAGGGCTTTTTCTGCTTCGATGACATCGGCTGGAACCGCGTCGGCCGGAGCTTCCGCCACGCGATGATGGCGAACAGTGGGCTTGGACTGGGCGCCGATGACGCGTCCCTGCGCCCACGCTGCTGAGGTGAGCGCGGCAACCAGCGCCAGCGCCGACAGCCTGCTATTTGCGTCCATTGGAACGAGAGTTCCCGTTACTCTTTAAGATGCGCGCCAGCCATTTTCCGGTGTATGAACCCGAGGTTTTTGCAACAACCTCTGGGGTGCCGGCAACAATGAGCTGGCCGCCGCGCCCGCCACCCTCCGGGCCTAAATCAATGACCCAGTCGGCGGCACGGATTACGTCCATATTATGCTCAATTACCACGATGGAGCCGCCGTTTTCAATGAGCTTGCGGAAGGCGGAGAGCAATTTGCTGACATCGTCAAAGTGCAAGCCGGTGGTCGGCTCGTCGAAGATATACAGAATGCGCGGCAAGCGCCTCTTCGCTGCGGGATGTCTATCAGGACCGACGCCGTTGCTGTTTTCCCCGCGCATGGATTTTGGCTGCAAATGCGCGGCCAGCTTCATTCTCTGGGCCTCACCGCCTGAGAGCGTCGTGGCTGATTGTCCCAGACGCAGATATCCCAATCCCACCTCATCGAGAATGCGCAGCTTTTCCGTGATCTTGGGAGCAGCAGCAAAAAATTGCATGGCCTCTTTCACAGTGAGGTCCAGCGCCTCATGGACGTTCTTGCCGCGATAGCGCACCTCCAGCACCTCCGGCTTGAAGCGGGTGCCGTGGCACTCTTCGCAAACCAGTTCAACGTCGGCGAGAAACTGCATCTCCACCGTTACCGTGCCGTCTCCCTGGCAAACCTCGCATCTGCCACCTGGGATATTGAAGGAAAAATGTCCGGCAGTCAGGCCTCGCTTGTGGGCCTCGGGCTGGCTGGCATAGAGGTCGCGAATGGCATCAAAAACTTTGATATAGGTAACAGGATTTGAGCGCGGCGTACGCCCGATGGGAGATTGATCGACAAGAACTACTTCGTCGATGTATTGCGAGCCTTCCAGTTTCTGCAGCTTCAGCGCCAGGTCGATCGGTGGCGAAAAATCGGTCTGCCGCTTCGCAGTGGCCAGGGCGTTGTAGAGGACATCGTGCACTAAAGTCGATTTACCCGACCCGGAAACGCCGGTGATGGCCACCAGCATGCGCAAAGGAATGTTGACGCTCAGGTCTTTCAGATTGTGCGCCCGCGCGCCGATAATCTTGAGCTGCTCGGCGCCAGGTTTACGGCGCATGGGAGGCAACTGAATGCGAAGTTCGCTCGACAGATAGCGTCCGGTGAGAGACGCGGCCTCCTTGGTGATTTCGCTGAAGGAGCCGCTGGCAATGAGCACGCCGCCGTGCTCTCCCGCGCCCGGACCAAGATCAAGAATGCGATCGGAAGCTCGCATGATCTCAGGATCGTGTTCGACCACTAGAATGGTATTTCCCAGATTACGCAGGTCCTGAAGAATCTTGACCAAGCGCGCGGTATCGCGGCTGTGCAGGCCGATGGAGGGCTCATCCAGAACGTAGAGCGCTCCCACCAGCCGCGACCCTAACGAAGTAGCCAATTGAATGCGCTGGGCTTCTCCCCCGGAGAGCGTAGAGGCCAGGCGGTCGAGGGTGAGATATTCCAATCCCACCTCGTTCAGGAACTTCAGCCGGTTCCGAATTTCCACGAGGATCTGACCGGCGATTTCCTGCTCGTAAGCGCTCAATTCGAGACCGCTGAAAAATTTCGCGGCTTCCTCGACGGTGAAGCCCACGACATCGCAGATATTCTTGCCGGCAATCTTGACGTGCCGCGCTTCGCCCCGCACGTGCAGCTTGTACTTCTTCCGTTCCAGGTGGGCAAAGAAGTCGCGCACGCTGACATAGCTTCCACTCTCACCGCTAAGAATTTTTTCCCTATCTTCGCTGGAGAGGTCGGCCCAGGGGACATCGAGCGGGACAT
Source organism: Acidobacteriota bacterium (assembly GCA_003225655.1). Classification (GTDB taxonomy): domain Bacteria; phylum Acidobacteriota; class Terriglobia; order Terriglobales; family Acidobacteriaceae; genus QIAW01. Next base: position 316 of record QIAW01000331.1, on the reverse strand, counting down.
CCTGCTGACGCGCGAAACGCTTCATCTCAGCAAAAAGTGAGCGGTACTTGGGCTTGTTCCAGGGATCGATGGCGCCTTCTGCCAGGGTCTTCTGCGGATCAGGAATCACCAGGTTCAGATCGAAAACAATGGTGTTGCCAAACCCCTGGCAGCGTGGACAGGCGCCGAATGGGTTATTGAAAGAAAAGAGGCGGGGCTCAGGCTCCTCGTAACGGATGCTGCAACTTTTGCACTCAAAGCGCTGCGAAAATTTCCAGCCCTTTGCCTGTTCACCCTCTCGCGGAGCGGTCTCAAATAAAACCTCGCCCGACTCACG
>QIAW01000041.1 GCA_003225655.1 Acidobacteriota bacterium | reverse complement strand
GTGCAGGTTGCGTCCGTGCTCCTCGAGCATTCGCTCCGAAGAGGTGATGAGCACCCGGTCGACTTCCGCTGGATAATTTCCCAAGTCGCTGAAGTAGGTGCGGCGATAGCGCAGCACCCCGCCCAACGCGCGGTTCACCGCGTCGTCTTGCTCAAAGGTCGCCAGCAAAGGCAGACCGCGCACAGGAGCACGCGGCGGGACGGTCAGCTTTTGAGTCGCGGTGATCATGGCAAATTTTGCGCAGACCTAGCCTTGCACTCAGTGGTGTTCCGGCACAAGTGACAGAACCGCCTACCGTTAGGGGAGGGATTAACTATAACAAAAACTTACCGGGCCACGGTAGCCGCTTTTTTAGTCTGTCATCCTGAGCCGCCTTTGCGGCGAAGGACCTCCGATGGAGATTGGAACGGCCTGCGGCTTCAATCGGGTCACCAAGATGCTTGCGCTTGCTTCTATGTTGGGCCGTCAACTCTACCATGGTCTTTGGGGTAATAGACCACTCATCCCGCTGCACTGGCAACTGGCAACCGGCAACTGACAACTCACTTACTTACTGTTGTCATTTTGGTATATACTCAGCCCCTCCCCAGGTAAAAATCTGGAAAAGCCGGAACCGGCGCCGGTGCGTACTTGTAGTTGGTTCCTGAGCTTCCAGATCAGCAAAACGGAGAAGCACGAGCATGCCAACCCCTTTAACACCCAAGCGGCCATCGCCTGAGCTGGGCAAGCCCGCCGCCGGCGGCAACGGCCCCTCTACCGGGTCTGCCGCTGCCCCCGCGCCCGCACTAGATCAAACTCCTCCTCCGGGCTCGACGCTCACCGGCATCTTTAGAGCTCCTCTCGGCCCCGCTGCCACTGCCCCCGCGGCTGCCGCCCGTCCGACGCTCGGACCAGCCCCCAAAGCCATCGAGGGTGCTCACTTTTTGCAGCGCATCAAGCTGTTCAGCGGGCTCTCTTTCGACGACTGCCAGCAGATTGTGAAGCGCATGCGCCGCCGCGACTTCCCGCCCAACACCACCATCGTGCGCGAGGGAGCGCCCGGCAGCTCCATGTTTTTCCTCACCTCGGGCCAGGTTGAAATCCGCAAGAAAGATCCCCACACCAGATTTCCTGCTCAGCGAGATGGGCCCCGGGCAAAATTTCGGGGAAATGTCATTGCTCACCGGCAAGCCGCGCACCGCCACCGTGACCTGCACCCAGCCCACCACCTGCGCCGTGCTGGAGCAGAAAGATTTTCAGGAGCTGCTGCTGCAGTATCCCAAAATGGGACTGGCGCTGACCACCATGCTCGCCGAACGGGTCGAGCTGGCCAGCCAGCAGGTGGGCATTGAGTACATCAACCTGAGCAAGATGAATTTTGACGCCCGCGTGCTGGGGCTGGTTCCGCAGAGCATGATGCAGCAGCACAAGATGATCGCCGTGGCCTTCGCCAACGACCGCCTTACCCTGGCCATGGTGAACCCGAGCCGGTGGTCACCACGGAAGAGGATTACCGCAGGTTCATGAACACCACCTATGCCGAGCTCATGCAGAAAGAGCAGCCTGCCTCAGGCGACAAGACGCAGACCACCATCAAGTCTTCGGCCGAGGTGGTGGACCTGCTGCAGTCTGAGCTGATCCGTGATCTGCAGCTTACCGAAGATGCCGGCGCCGGCATGGGCGACAGCAAGCAGGAGCTGATGAACGCCTCGGAAGACGCGCCCATCATCCGCCTGGGGAATTCCATTTTGGGACTGGCCATCAAGAAGGGCGCGAGCGATATCCACATCGAGCCCATGGAAGCCAACGTGGTGATCCGCTACCGCATCGATGGCGTGCTGCAGACGGTGCAGAACCTGCCCAAGAAAGTGCAGCTCGGCCTGATTTCGCGGCTCAAGATCTTGAGCAAGCTCGACATCTCGGAAAAGCGCCTGCCGCAGGATGGCCGCATCAGCGTCAACATGGAAGGCAAGCCCATTGATTTCCGCGTCTCCACCATTCCCGGCAAGTGGGGCGAAAAAGTGTGCATGCGCATCCTCGATAAATCGAACACTATGCTGGGACTCGACAAAGTCATCAGCCACGAAGCCACGCTCAAGCTGGTGCGCGAGCTGATCAACCAGCCCTACGGAATTCTTTATGTCACCGGGCCCACCGGCTCGGGCAAGACCACTACGCTCTACTCCGCGCTGGCCGAGATTAACGACCCGGGCATCAACATCTCGACCGCCGAAGACCCTATTGAATACGACCTGCCGGGCGTGAACCAGATCCAGGT
>QIAW01000333.1 GCA_003225655.1 Acidobacteriota bacterium | reverse complement strand
CAGGGACATGATACTTCGAAAGACTCGGGTTTCTTGGACATTGCAGTTCCCTGCCCACCGTTATCTTAACTCTTTTGCCCGGCAGCCTGCACCACTAATTGAAAGGCAGGTTCAGAGCGCAGATTATCGAAATCTACCGCTGCGTTAATCTCAGCCAGCGAATAGCCTTGATGAACTGCCTTGCTTAACCATTGGATAGCGCCCGCTCCATTGCCTAACTGGTTTTCCACCAGGGCCGCAAAAAACAGCGTTTCCGGCTCATCGGGATGAAGTTTGAGTGCATCGCGCATATGCATGCGCGATGCCCGAGCATGACCCAGCCGCGCGTGGTATACCGCCAGCAGCAGGTGGACGTCCATGTTCTTAGAATTGAGCTTTAGTTCCTCATCGGTCATGTGGATGGCGCGCTCATACAACGGTATGGCTTGGTCGCGTTTGCCCGCCGCCCAAAAGTAAGCGTCTGCCAGATAACCGACGGAACGATAGTCCCCCGGATTCAGAGTCAGGGCCTGCTGGTATGAGGCAATGGCATCATCGAACCGGCGCAGGCGCATGTAAGCCTGGCCCAGGTTCGCGTAGGCTTCAAAACTCGGACGCAGAGCGATGGCGCGTTGCAAAGCCCGTATCGCATCGTCGTACCTGCCCAGGAAGATATCCAGCCCTCCCAGGCTGTGATAAATCGAGCTGTTGTCAGGCGAAACCGCGGCGGCGTGGTTGTATTGCTCAATGGCTTCCTGATAGTGTCCGTGCTGCGAGAAAAAATGCCCCAACCAGCTATACCCTGCCCAATAGTGCGGGCGCAGTTCGATGGCACGGCGATAGGTCTGTTCTGCATCCTGCAATCTGCCCAAGTGCTCGTATGCAGTCGCCAATCCGCGGTACGCGTCATCATAGGTAGGCTCGGCAGCAAGCGCGCGGCTGAATTCCGAACTGGCGTTTTCGTACTTGCCCGCGGTTATCAGGATATTGCCCAGGCAGACATGGCCGGCAGCCAGGTCTGTGCTCAGCGTGAGCGCATGCTGGCATGCCTCCCGAGCTTTTGAGATGTACTTCGACTGCCGGCTGATGCGGTGTTTATCCCAATATGCCTCTCCTAGTCCGGCATAGGCAGACGCGTAATTAGGATCCAAAGAAATTGCTCGCGTGAAGTTTTCGATCGCGCTTTCCACCTGGGCGGGATCAGCATAATTCTGCAGATCGCCGCGGCCGCGCATGTACAGGTCATACGCGCCGGCGATCGTAGTTCCATGCTTTTCCAGTTGTGGCCGCTCGTCGGGAGTGATTTCCAGCTCGAGCATCCAGAGCACCCCTTCGACCACGCGATCTTCCATGGCAAAAGGATCGGAAGCAGCAGCGGTAATGGTATCTCCGCGCAGTTGGCGATGCGAAACCGCATCCACCAGCGTGTAGGTAATACGCACGGTATCCCCGGCCTGACGGAGGCTTCCTTGCACCACAAGATTGACCCCCAGCGCTTTGCGGGCCTCGTCAACGTCGGTAATGCCCCTTCCATAGATTTCTGAAGCCGGCGCAACTTGAAGGGCGTGAGCAGCAGTAAGCTGCGTGAGTTTGGCGGTCACGGTTTCCGCCAACCCTTCACTGAAATTCTTTACCTCCGCCGATGCCTCAATTGTGCGGAATGGCAGTACCGCAACCACCTTCTGGTTGGGAATGGCAATGGCGATATTTTCCGCGGGAAAGAATCGCTGCCGCAGGTCCCGCGCCAGAGACCTCCATGGGACTAAGACCGCGCCTACCACCAGCATCGCGGCAAGGATGCCCGAAGCCGCCCATCTTTTGTGCCTGCGCAAAAGCAGATTGCGCGGAGGCGGAAGCAAACCCGATTCCGACTGCCGGCGTAAGCGGCGTAAATCCACCAGGAGGTCACGGGCGGTCGCATAACGCTCCTCAGGGTCCTTCTCCAGCATCTTACGGATAACCCTCTCAACTTCATCCGGTATTTGATGGTTTGTCTGCTGCATTGGAGAGGGCCGCGCATGCAGCGTGAGCTCAATGCTGCCTACCCAGGTGGCGGCAGCACAGGGATTATTTCCCGTCAGCAGCTCGTAGAACACAACTCCCAGAGAGAAGATATCGGCGCGGGCATCCGGCTCTTTTTCCAGAAGCACTTCGGGCGCCACATAGCCGCGAGTGCCGGAAAGGGGGTGGCCTAAGCTAGGCAGGCTGGCGGTCGCGCCTGCTTCAGCGGTCGCGCGCAAGCGCTGAGCCAGGCCGAAATCGAGCATCTTCACCTGCCCGGTGGCCGTCATCATGATGTTTTCAGGCTTAATATCGCGGTGCAGAATGCCCTTTTCGTGGGCCGCAGCCAGGGCTTCCGCACATTGCACTGCTACTTCCAGAAACTGCGGCAGGTCGGGACGAGGGTTGAAGCGGAAACGAAGGTTTGCGCCTTCGACGTATTCCATAATCAGAAAGACTTCGCCCTGGTCTTCGATGACGTCGTAAATACCGGCGATGCGTTCATTGTTCAGCGCCGAAATGCGCTCGGCTTCCTTCAGGAAGTGACCGCGGGAAAGCTGGTCGCCGCGCAGATGAGGAGCCAGCCTCTTCACCGCGACCAGCCGCTTCAACAAAGTATCTTCGGCCAGATAGACCTCGCCCATGCCGCCCGCGCCCAGCCGCTGGCGAATTTCAAAGCGGCCAGCCAGCGTTCCGGTGAGCTCTACAGTGACAGCGTCTTGTACCCTTGCCATCTTCGGTGCAGACATATTTCAGCTTATGTGGAGCAAGTTGAGCGTTCGCGCGGCATTTGGGTGAGCTCTTGGTGAGCGCTATCATGCGCGAACCAAGGGCGAGGGTATAGCAAGCCTTGTTTTGGCTGCGTGTTTTTAAACGTTTACTTCTGCCGTGGAACTGCCCTCCATGCTACTCCGGAATTGGCCGGGCGCACAATTTCTTATTTGGTTCAAGGTGAGAAAAAATAAGGTGATCGCCGTAAGATTACATGACTACGAAGCAATGACCGCTGCAGGAAAAATCAATCTGGTCACAAATTTTCGACAATGTCTCCGCCCCGAACTGGGCGAGGTAGGAAATGCCGGCAATTTCACGCTCTTGCAGTTTTTGATTAGGGTAAAGTGTGTTTGCCAGCAAACCAGCGTGACGGGCGACTTCGGCATTCCGCATAGCCTGGGCGCGAGCGGCGCGTCCGAGCAGTTGCTGCATCTGGTGGCGCATCTTCGATCCTGAATTCTCTGCAGCGTCGCGCAGTGTAGGATCGAGTCTGGTAACGGCTTCGGTCAGCCGTTCTATCAGAAGGTTGAGTTCCCTTTCAGATTGGGAAAACGTGGCTTCAATCTCCGGAGGCAGTGTCTTTGCCGCCAGCAATTCACGCAGTTCCTGCTCGCTCTTGAAGCACTCCTGCGGCGAGAGCTTGTAGTGTTCGAGGTGCCGCCGGGTACGCGGATCGAGCAAGGTAGCGCTGAAGCGAGGCAGAACGGGTGTGGTCCTTCCCAGCAGCTTTTCATAAACCACGCTTGCCTGGGCAAAATATGCGACCTCGGCGGGGCCGCCAGTATAGGCAAGCGTCGGCAGCAGGAAATCCTGAATCACCGGCCGTAACAAGACGTTAGGAGTAAACCTCTCTGGACGTTCTGCAATTTGCGAGTCTAACTGCTTGGGTGTATAACGCTCATCTCCCACGACAAACTCGTCATTCACGCGGCGGATGGGAGTGCGCACGCCATTCACGTCGGCAAAGAG
>QIAW01000329.1:1308-9237 GCA_003225655.1 Acidobacteriota bacterium | reverse complement strand
GCCCTGGGATTTTCGGTGCATCGATAGTCGTGCTCTTCACGCCGACAGACAGAGCGAAACGCAGGCGGTTTCCGAATTTGAGTTGGATATCGCCAGGGCCGCTTTCCTCCCGGCCCGCGTCTTGTATCGTGGTGGCCTCGATTATGGTTTCTTTAGTGGGCTTGTTTGATCTCGTGTCTTTGCTGATATCCGTAGTGCTTTTGCAATCCACGGCCGTGCAGCTTGCTGGGGCTTCGGCTGGTACCGGAAGATAGTTAGCCGCATTCAGATCATGGTGCAAGATGTCCCGGCAGGCCGTAGTATATGGCGACTTTTGCTCCAACTGTGCGGCTTCCACCAGTTTCTGCGCTTCTGATGTCATGAGGGATGTCGGCGGACACGTCTGGTTGAGTTGGTCTGTAAAGGCCGCATTTTCGGCTCCTGCGCCAGGGCCACTCTCTATCTGTATGCGCAGCATTTTGCAACGCGCTGCCCACGAAATTCGTGTCACCCGCATAGACAGCTGTAACCGTATGAATTCCCACCGCAAACTGATTCGTCTGACAGTTCGCGTGACCGGAAACATCCAATGTTCCCGTACACACAACTGCGGCTCTATCCATGAACGTGACACTCCCACTCGGGGGGCGATGGCGCTGAATTCGAGGGCGTGACAGCCGCACTGAATGTCACGACCTGCCGGAAACGAAATGGAATGGGAGAAGCCGCTATGGCGACAGTCGTTGCAGTCCGGCTTACATTCTGGACCAGCCCTGCCGAACCGCTGGATTGGAAATTTGCATCTCCACCATACGATGCGGTAATGGTGTGCGAGCCTGGAGTAAGAGACGATGTGTTAAAAGTCCAAGAACCTGCTCCTGCAGATGTTCCCGTTCCAAGCGAGTTTGTTCCATCGAAAAACGTAACTGTGCCTGTCGGAGTACCGCTGAACTGCGGTGAAACTGTGGCCATGAAGGTGAGTGATTGGCCGTAGTTTGAAGGCGTTGCGCCCGAGGTCAGAGCCAGCGCCGTACTGGTTGTCGCCTAATTGACGGTTGTGCCTCGCCAAAATTGAAAGCGCCCCGTTTGTGGAGCACTGCCAAACATCCACAGGCTGGAGTAGACAGACGAACAAGAGGAGATGCGGTTCTTTTTGGAGCCGGACGACGGAGGTCCCTTGCAGCAGGGTAGTTTTCGGACGGACGTTTCCTTGAACTCTCAGCATGCGAGTCGAAAAAGGCAGATGCTAGGCGGCCAAATCGTAACGGTGATGCAAACCGCCGAGCCGCTGAAAAGACACGACCTGCGAGTCATGACTCAATTGCGCGACGGGTCGCAGGTTGGGAGTGTCTTTTTCTAGTCCCAGGTGAGTTCGGTCGAGATGGTAGTAGCGAACGTAATCTGATAGCAGGCGTTTCAGATGTCGCTCGTTGAGAGGAATCACGTGGTCCAGCAGGTCTCGCCGACAACTTCCCACCCAGCGCTCTGCGATTCCATTCTGCCAAGGGCTTCGGAACGAAGTTCTGACCGCTTTAAGTCCGACGGCATCCACAGAATTGCTAACCGCTTCGCCGAACTTGGCATCGCGATCCAAGATCAAGTATTTATGCTGCGAGTCATAGGGAAAGGCTTCGCGCAGTTGTTGCGTGATCCAGAGACCAGTCGGATGCCGAGTGACGTTGCAGTGCAGGATGCGCCTGCGGTCGTGGGCAATCACGAAGAAGCAGTACAGAACTCCAAAGGTGAGCGTTGGGACAGTGAAGAAGTCCATTGCTGAGATGGCTTCGCGATGGTTTTGCAGGAAGGCTTGCCAACGCTTTGCGGGTTCCGGATTCTTCGGCGCCCTGCTGACCCGAGAAACCGTTCGTTCAGAAATGTCGAACCCGAGCTTGAGTAATTCTCCATGAATGCGCGGAGCGGCCCAAGTTGGATTGTCAGCAACCATGCGAAAAATCAGATCTCGCAGCGGTTTACTAATTCGTTTTCTGCCGAGGGCCTTTCGATGGCGCGAGATCCAATTCCAGTACAGGCGGAATCCGGCGCGATGCCAGCGTACAACGGTCTCGGGAGTGGCGATAACAAGAGCCTGCTTCCATTGCGGCCACAGGCGTCTGGCGACAACCCAAAGCAGGCGATCCAGCCGAGCGAGCCTCGGCCTCGGCCTTCGTCGCTGCACGGCCAAAAGCTGTTGGCGACGGGCCAGATTCTCCAGCAGGAGATCGCGTCGAGAGTGGAAGAATCGCCAAAGCAGACCCAACAAGAGCCGAAACATGGCCAAACTGTATCAGACCGATTGTTAGGTTGATTTGTGGAAACTGTTGAAATCACGCCAGATCAGAGTTTTGGCGAACCACAGGAATTCCCACTGTTTTCCGCTCAGATTCTTCCAGTGGCGTTGCTTTCAGAAAACCCGTGATCGGCAGCGTGAGACCCTCTCCACATCGGATTTTGCAGAACAATATCACACCACGGCTTGGAGTTCTTAGTTAGCGGTCATAAACTCCATTAAGCAGGCTTCCCCCGATCCAGCACATGGCAGAAGAGACTTGCTATTGCGCATTGTCTATAAGAATATACTTCGCCATTGCCTATTGGCTATCAGGAGGCTCCCATGACAAGCGCTCCCGGAAGCGTCACTCTGCACTTCGATCTTAGCCATTGTCAGATCAACCGGGAATTTACACTCCATGCGGCAGGAAAGACTTACCTGCTGACTCGTCATACGCCCAAAAGCATAGCACTGCATTCCCAGCGAAACCGGGCGCTGGGACTCATTCCTGCAGAACACTGGCAATACATTACGCACTATATCGAGGATGTAGAAGCATCAGAGGACGCAGTCAGCCTGCACTGGGTCAGCTTTCCCGCAAACAATCCTGCCGATCTGCTGCCGGAACTGGCGACTGTCTTCTTTTATATTCCAGGAGCAGCGCGACGCCGCGCATTGCGGAAGCACCTTCAGCCCGGTGAGCGGCAGATTCCGTACACGCTCGCCCATTACGGCGTGAATGAACTTCCTGATCACGCAGACGACGAGCACCACGAGTTACACGCTCATGCTGCAATGATTTTGCCGCCGGGTGCAGCGGCGAAAGCAATTGTCACTCACCATCCTGACGTTGCGTCACTCAAGCCCGAAGTTGCCGCCTACGTCGATCACATCATCGACACTCATCTGCGCTTCGATCACAGCCTGAGTCACTATATCTCGGCGCACGGACCTGACACAGCGGAACCCTGGTATCACAGGGGGGTCTGTGAGGCCAATGGAAAGCCGGTCACGCCCTACGAGAGTCCGGAGATCAAGGACAAGCACGGCAAGCAGGTTCGCTGGCCGATAGAGAATGGCCAAAAAGTGATTCCCCAATTCAAGCTCTCGGTTGGCGTAGTGGGAGATGATCACACACGTGGCGCCGCTGTCTCTCTTGTTCAAAAAGTGGTACGCGCGGTAAAGGCCGACCGGAACCTCAAAGGAGAGCTGTGGTCCGCGCAGCCCGGAGTTACAGCGCAGCAACGCGGAAATTCAAATCATCACGCGCCTGACCTGAAAGCCCGTCGCTCCACAAGAGACGCAATGCCGGGCGAAACAGCAACGAGTTACAAGTGGACATCAACCTGGTTGACAACATCATACGGACTGGATTTCGACAATGGCTCACTGCACTTCGATGCCGCAAGTAACCGAATCAAATTCCGTGTAAAGAACTGGGCAAATCGCGCTCTAAGCGCGTACGTGGAATTCGCGGACGAGTCGAGTGCGGCAATCCTCGATCCTGAAGGCTGGGACAATCGGCTTCCCGCCGACTTGCAGGCATTGCAACCATCAGCCAGCAAGAAATTTCTGGAGTCTATTCTTTCCGGCAACACAATCTTTGGCATTCCGGTCCCGACTGACTACGTCACCCTTGAGTTTGACGTGCCACGTAAAGCCACTGCCATGCGCGTACTGTTTGGCGGACTGGGCAACGGGCACTACGACCCCGATGTGGACAAGATGGGCATCATCTTCACATGCGTGCTGAATTATGGCATTCCATCATTCATGCTGACATTGTCCATTGGCCTCCAGAGCACAGATTTCTACATGGAAGTGATGGCCGACCCCGCGATGAGACGAGCGTTGCTGGGCGTCGCTGTTCCACTTTTTGGCTATGTGGTGGGCGGGGCAGCTGTCGAGTTCAATACAAAAGCGGTCTTATTCAAGACGGCGGAATTTGTAGGCGGCATCATTTTTTCCTACGGCCTTCGACGGCTGGCATTTCGGATAAGCGGATATGTATCCAGCCAGGAATTGATGGAGAACATACCCTTCGTGGGTTGGGCGCTCCGCATTGCCAGTTGCGCGGCCGCGATGACGGATATGATAAGGACTTCGGTGGATGTATGCCTTTCACCAGCCACCTTCTCGCTCCAAATCAAGCGCTCCATGGATGTACACGTAACCATCAAACCCGACCCGATCCATGGTACGGCAACGCAGGCAGCAATCTGGCCCGCGGTCGCACACCACTATCTGATACGAATATCCTACCGTCGAGGAAACCGGTATCAAATGACGGGACGCATCCCCGCGCAACAGGATGAGCCGCTTAGCCCCGTATGGGAGGATCTTCCTTCAGGGCCGGATGAAGCCATCCAGATAACCACGATCCTCTATTCCAAAAATGATTGGATCGCGGGACAGTGGGTTAGCGCATGGATTCCTGCCGTACCCAATGACGGCTCCAATCTCAACATCGAGGGATCCATTATCGAATCACTGGTTCCACTCGATCAGAACACAGAGTACAGTCACAATCGAAAGCTGCTGACCGGAAGCTCTTCCCAGCATGAATGGGCGCTCGCCGCCGCACCCACTGCAACCGTGCACGACCGCCATTGCACCGATGATGGCCATAATCTTTGTGAGCTCACAGGCATCACTCTTAACAATCGCGCCTACGCCCTGGGATACACATGGCGGGCCTCCGGCCAGAATCTACCCTTGGATCATGGCTCCGATCCTCTCAACGTACAGATGTACACCTTTCAGAGCATTTCCGTTCTGGCGGATCCCACTCGTGAAATGAAAGCGCCACGGCGAGGTTTTGGCCGGCCGGCCTATCTGCTCTACGACCAGTTTGGCCCGCGGCCGTTGCTCAGCATGGGCAAGGAATACCAAACGGAACTTGATGCCGGGACCGTCAGCCAGCGGTTGCGCGACCTGTTCTCCACATCGGGCGAACAATACAATCTGTCCCAGGACGCCACGGTGACGGTGGCTGGCAACTCTGGCACGGAATGGACCATTGGCCAATCGGGCCTGGCTCCTCTCTATGGACTGCAATTGATTTCTCACAACGGCCACAGCACCATTCAAGTGCTGGACTATGCCGGCGGCCGTTTCCTGTTTTCTCTGCCCTCTCGTTATCAACAGCAGTTGAAGGCCGGACCAGTGAGCAGCGAAGTCCGCGCGGCATTCAGCTCAGCAAACGTCAATCTTAGCCTGCCCCCGGATGCCACAATCACGGTGCATCAACTCACGGCAGAGTGGTATATCGGCACGCCGGGAGCCCAACTCTACGATTTACGCAGGAATGTGGATTCCATTGAAGTCTTTCACTATCCCGCGCACGCCTTCAGTCCGAACAATTTCTATCTCGATCCGCGCGATGGCTCGGGCGACAAAAATTATCACGTGCGCCACGTCAACCTCGCTCCGGACGCTGAATTCGATTACGGCACCGACACTAGCTGGGGAACCTTTGCGAACGCAAAGCTCGACGCAGCTGTGGTGCATCCCAGCGGTTACATCGTCGGCGTCAGCTATGACAATCACAAGATGGAGATTCTCCGCCTCCCCGAGCAGCCTGTGCCGGCAAAAGAGGCACAACCGGCATCGCTTGTCTCTGGCCTGGGAGTGCGGGAGGGCCTGATGCACGGACCAGTCGCGCTGACTGTAACACCGGATGGGCGAATCCTGGTATTAGAGCGCGACAACGCCCGTATTCAGGCCTTTGACATTGCAGGCAACGCGGTGCAGTGCTTCACCGGACCCTTGAGCATAACGCTCGATCCAGGCCTTAGCGGATTTCTCGACCAGAACAACGGATCAGCTTTGCCGCTGCAGGCAGCCTACCAGTTACGCGTTCCGGCACAAGTGGCGAGCATGTTCGTGATCACCACGGATTCAGCCGCTAGCCTGGATGCAGGCGGCATGTCTTCGGCGGTTCGGCAGCAATTCGCGCAGCATGGTCTCGGGTTCGCCGCCGACAACTTCGAGATCCACGTTACCAAGCCAGGAAGCTTCTGGCTGGCAAAGAACACGACCAAGAACATCCTTTTCGACATCCGCAGAAACAATAGCGGCGATGAGCTTGAGGTTTTTCAGGCTCCCACCCTTCACATCGAGGTTAAAATACCCGGACACTCCTGGATTCTTCGTGACAAACTCTCGGCCACTGTTTTCGAGATCGACATCAATGAAAACCGGTTACGCCTCCGGCAGTTGATCGCAACCATGCCATTGCATGATCCCTCCGAGTCGAATATCACTTATCTCGATATTGGGGTCGAAACCAAATCATTCATCTATGTTCTCTCGTACGCGGGCACTGGCAGCCGGCTCAGCGACTATCATCTTGATCTTTACAATCCAGATGGCACCCACCTTTCCCGCACACCCAAGGATCCAAACGCTCCCGGAGTCAACGCCGCTAAACTCGCCATTGATCAGTGGCGGAGTGTGTACACGCTTAATTTCGAACAAATACTCGGCCCCGGCGGGCAAACCGAACCATCGATCAGCCGGTGGATACCATCAACACCACAAGGACGGGCTGAATAGCCAGAGATTGCAAAATCCCATGAATGTGACTTTTTTCGGCAAATGGTTACTACAATTCGACCCAGCGCAGGACGGCCAGTTCGTGGGTTTTAACGTCGGTATGCTTCCAGTTATAGACGGCCTTAGCGCCGTAATGACCGACAATGATGCCAGCAAGTTGGTTTTTATCGTCTACATGGTAGAGGGTGATCGCAGCAGAATTATTCTCCAGTCCGACCAAACATTGGCTTTCCTGAGCATACTGCCAACAGCACCAGGGTCGTATCACGTACTTGGATCGATCATCCCAACTCCCGCCACCGCATTACAACCGGAAGGCGCCGATGTACTCACCATAAACGAGACTTCGCCCCTGCAAGAAGGCAACTATATCCAACTTCAATATCTTGACTGGACAATGGTTTGGCATGGAAACTTTGGGCCGAACACAATTCAACTTCTTTTGGTGCCTCCTAATCCCCGGTTCCCGCCGTTGCCGGTGCCGGCACTTCGCATGACCTATCGAACGCATTCATTGGAGACTATCCTCAGCTCAAAGAATGCCCAGGGTTATGATCTCGCTCACGTAATTCTGCGTGGCGTCGATCTAAGCGGATGCAACTTCTCCAATGCTTTATTTAACGGGGCCGATCTAAGCGGAGCGAACCTGAGCAACTGTGATTGCAGTGGCGCCGAATTTCAGGGAGCCAATCTAACGAATACAGTTTTTACGGATGCCAATCTCAACTACTCCGATTTCACCGGCGCCACCATCGCCGGCATGGACCTTCGCAGTAGCAGCTTGAGCCCAACCGCAACACAGTTAGTCGCCACCAATTTCACCGGTCTCAATGTCACACCAGTCCATTTCGATCCTGTGCCCCATTTTTCCTGGGACCACAATCAACGCACCATCTTTACGAATGCAACCATTCCCTATTCCGTTCTGGGGCACAATTGGAGTTGTCTGGACCTGCGGGGCGTGCTGGTTCCCGATCTGCCGCAAACGCTTTCCGATCAGGACCATCCACTGCAAGCCAGGGACTCCTTGCTGACTTATTTCCAGAAGGGCAGCTTGATCAACAAGAGCTTGCAGTACTCAGACTTCAGTAACTCCGACTTGAGCAGCCTGGATTTATCCGGCT
>QIAW01000329.1:0-1105 GCA_003225655.1 Acidobacteriota bacterium | reverse complement strand
GGGCCCTATGGAGCATTACCGACGGACCTCGTACCCTGGCGGTCACAAAGAGCACAATCGACGATAATGTTCAGATCGCGATTCAAACGGCAACTCCCGTGATCGTAGACTCGCAGCTCTTTCCCGACTTTGAGGCTTCCCTCGACACACTGAACCGTAAAGAAATCGCCAGGGTGCTCACGAATTATGGAGTCACTCTGCCCGATGGCTTTGGCGCAGAATTGCGTACAGCCCTGTGGCGCATGGAGGATACCGGCGCAAGCACGACCTATGTCATCCGCCAGGACATTCCCTCACGCGGACCCGCCGTGATCCATGTTTACGGCTCCGGAGCAGGCGCCAATCTTGCGGATGTCTATATGCCCAACGCAATGCTGGACAATGCCAACTTTTCCGATGTCACCGCGCCTAACATCCAGCTCTATGGGGATAGCGCCTCGTTGAACGGCGCGACACTGGAGGACGCTGATTTCAGCGGCGCCAATCTTGGTGGGATGAGCCTAAAACAGGACCAGATGCAGGGCATTATCCTTGATCGCGCCATTCTGGTAAATGCCCGCCTGAATGCCGCGGTCCTCACGCCGAGCGTCAAAGGGCGCACCGCCAGCTTGACCAACGCTAAATTACAGGGGGCCGATTTCACGGATGCGTTGCTGTTTGGCGCGAATCTGGCCGATGCCGCTGTCGCCGTGCAATTGGACCCTGCCGACAGCGCCCAGGGCGGCGGCGTCTATCAATTCAGCCTGGATAGCAGCTATTCGGACACTTTCAATCAGGCCGCACAGAGTGACTCATCTGCACTGCAGAAGCTAAAGACAGTCTTCGGCTACCATCGCATTGAACTGCGCGCCAAAGCTACTGTGGGCGTATTGACCGCTGGCAACGTCTGGGGGCTCGATAACGACAGCCAAAATGCCACAGATCCGCAGCCAGGATGCTACGTTCAGTTCCAGATCCGCCTCGACCCTGTGCGCCATAAGCTGGACGTCTACGGCACCTCAATCAATATCGAGCGCCTGTTGAAGAACCAGACTGAAATCGACAACGAAAACTGCGCTATCACGATATTGCCACGCTCGTCACTCAGCGATACTACGACCTGCCC
>QIAW01000328.1:2366-3262 GCA_003225655.1 Acidobacteriota bacterium | reverse complement strand
AGCTTCGCCAAATTCTACAGCTGCTGAATTATGCTGTGATTCGAGTTTGCGATCAGCGGCGAACGTGATTAAGCGCACGAGGATGCTGTCGACTTCAAAGAGCCATAAGGTTTGTTGCAAATCGCCGTTTGCATCAATTCTTAGGTCGACAACGCGGCCAGTCAGCGCGCGGTGTAGGCACTTACGACCTTCGCATAGACCGGATTTCGCGTCAGCTGGTCGGGTCTCAGCTGCTCGTGGTCACACGGTCCGGTATCGAAGTGCGTGAAATCCCCGTGTACGTAGTTCACGGTGAAAGGCACGTCGTTCGTGTGGCTAAAGACGCCGAACGAACCTTCGGAGTCCCCGCATGGGTCTCCGGTCGGGCACTTCCAAACCTTATCGTCGAACTGGAAGTGGCAGATGCCGAGCAGTTGCTCGGGGTGCTGCATGCCATAGGCAATTGAGCGGGTGAGTTGGCCCTCGACGACGTTCAGATAGTCAGGCTTCGTGCGATCTTTACCAAGCTCCGTGAAGAGCAGTGGCTTGTGGAACCGGTTATACGTCAGTTGCACGTAGCCCATGCCGGAACCCTCCGCGTTATCAAACAGGTAAAAGGCATCATTCTGGGGCTGCGGCGCCAGGAAGAGCCGGTTCTGCAAATCGCGTGTTGTCGTTCCCGCCAATCGTCCCAGCAGCGATGTCCAGTAATCCCATTGGGGAAACGGTTCGTGGCCGTACTTGCCGAAATCGACTGGATGGCCAATACGCGGCAGACTGAACCCGGAAAACTGCTCCTGCTCAATGCGCACCCAATCTTGCGTGAACTCTACGGCCTGACTCACGCCAAATTGGTGGTTAATGAGCGGTTCGTTGCCCATGATGATGCCGGCGATGGCGGGGTGGTAATCGGTTCC
>QIAW01000328.1:0-2278 GCA_003225655.1 Acidobacteriota bacterium | reverse complement strand
AATAGTTCAGGAAGTCCAGGTGGATGTTGCGCGGCTCCCAGTCGTAGAGGCGGATTAGAGTCACGCCCATTAGGTTCATCGTTTGCAAGTCGTCGCGGCCCCGGAATCTCATGCCACTGGCTGAGGTGAAACCCTTCCCCCAAAGCGGTGCCATGGGGTTGTAGGCGACGTCACTTCCGAAGAAGATGCACGTCTGGTTGGCGGTCGATGGGTTGTACGGCGCCGGAAAAGCCGAGTAGCACATGCCTTTGGGAAAGCCGCCCGGCCCCTGGCCGATCAAAGCCTCGGCTTGACGCGCCTGTAGAGACGATGCGATCCGCGGGGTAAGCACCACGGCACCAATGCCCGCGATAAGGCCCGTTTCCAAGAAGTGTCTGCGCGTAACGAGGCGAATCGTTGGTTGTTGATTAGATATTGGAGCTATCGAGCGCTTTTTTCTTTTCCGTTTCATATTCTGAGATACCCGCTGGTTGATCCTTGTTGACACGCAAGTCTGAAAACGACACGAAGCTCGCGAGTGAAGCGTCCTATGCCGGTTTCAGATTTTTTTAAGAGTACGTACAAAGTAGCCAAGGTCCGACCAAAGTCCAATAGACTGCCTGCAGGCGCGATGCACGCTCTCTCACCTGCGGCACCAGCACGGGCACACCTGCGGTTTCAAAGACCGTGGCCAGCGTGGAGTGAGACAAAAAGGTGCCAGCGCGGTTGTGACGCCGCGGTCCGCATTTACGGACGACCGAGACATACGAGTACAAGGGCAATTTCAAAGTATGGTGAGCATTTGATCACTTTTCACTGATCACATGAGAATCAGGGTCTCGGCGGCAGCGTCGGACGCGGCCTTGGCGTCGGCGTAGGCCTCGGCGTGTTGGTAGGCGTTGGCGTAGCTGTCGCAGTTGCTGTGGCTGTGGCTGTTGGCGTTGCGGTCGCCGTCGCTGTTGCTGTTGCTGTTGCGGTCGCGGTTGCTGTCGCTGTTGCCGTGGCCGTGGCGGTGGGTGTCGGAGTAAACGTAGCGGTTGCTGTCGGCGTAGCTGTCGCTGTGGAGGTCGGCGTAGCAGTAGCTGCAGTTGCCGTCGCCGTCGCCGTCGGTGTCGCGGTCGGTGTTGCCGTAGGCGTGGCCGTGGGCGTCGGAGTAGGCGTCCCGCACTGGCTGTAGATTTCCATCGTATTCGTCGCCGTGGTAGGAGCGTACCCGCCACCCAGCCAGACCCGGCTGGTGCCGTTGGTATCCGTGGGGAAATTACGCCGCGCGGTGGTAAATGGCGCGCCCACTGACCAGGTGTTAGTGCCCGGATTGTAGATATCGACCTCGTTCGATGGATTGGGAGCCGTTCGGCCGCCACCCAGGACCCACATCAGCCCATTAAAGGTCAGTGCCCGGGTCTCACCCGTGGCCCGTGGTATATTGGCAATGGTGATAATGGAGTCAGCCGTCGGGTTATATCTAAAGGAATCAGTGGTATCAACAAGCAGGCCGCCCTGAACATCGGTCCCACCGCCGGTGTAGATGAAGCTACCAATGGTGGTGGTCGGTAGGTAAGCGCGCGCCACAGGCAGCACAGCGGCCTTTTGCACCCAGACGTTGGTGGTGGGAGTAAACTCCCAAATCGTGTTAACGGGCGCTGGAGGCGATACCGTGAATCCACCCAGAATGTACAGCTTATTGTTGAACACAGAGAAGCCACCAGGCAGGGTCGTGTTCCCCAACGCACCCGGCCATGGAGCAGCAACGGCACTAATAGTATCGGTGGCGGGGTTATACCGGAACATGCGGTTGGCAGTAGTTGCCTGTGTAGCTGCCGAGCCGCCCACGCAGTAGATGTACGGCGTCCCGGCATCGGTGAGCACCGCGCAAGCCATGTTGTTCACCTGGTTATCGGCGTAAGTGGCTGCTTTTGTAGTCCAGGTGTTGGTGGCTGGATCATATTCAAAGGGATGGGTGAAATCGCTCCCAGCCGCGTCGGAACTGCGTCCGCCCATGGCATAAAACTTCCCGTTAGCAGGGAAATAAACGCCAACCGCGCGCACCGCAGGCATCGGGAGATTTGGACCCGGTGCCCAGCCCGGTGTGCAACTGGGCGTTCCCGTTGGCGTTGCCGTAGCTGTTGCTGTTGCCGTGGGTGTGGCTGTGGCCGTAGCTGTTGCTGTCGCCGTGGCTGTAGCTGTTGCTGTGGCTGTCGCCGTTGCTGTGGCTGTCGCCGTTGCTGTGGCTGTAGCCGTAGGGGTGAATGTAGCTGTCGGCGATGCGGTTGCCGTCGCGGTGGGCGTTGGGGATGGG
>QIAW01000327.1 GCA_003225655.1 Acidobacteriota bacterium | reverse complement strand
GCAAACGTTGGAAGGGGTTCGAGCCGGTGATGCCGCCCCAGGCTGCGCGGTCAAGCGCTACGTCGCCCGAAGGGGAAACTATGCTCATGCCGGCGACCGACCCGTCTTTCATGATGGCAAACTGGATGGAAACCTTGCCTGACTTCATCAACGGCGCGCGGGCTTCTTCGGGAATCAGGTTGAGCCAGTTCTGCCGGATGGTATCTACTACCCGTCTCAGATATGGGTCAAAATCCACGCCCATCGTGTCACTGAGGATGTCTACGTCGTTGCGCAGTTTTGTAGGCTGTGCCGCGGGACCGATTCCATATTCGCCGGTGGTCGCGCTATACCCACGGCGCTCCGCCGAGGCCCGCGCCGCCTGCTCGATGACAGAGCCCGGCGAAATGGCCGCCGCAAACGGATTATTTGCTCTAGAGCCGCCCTGGTTGGCCATGGGTGGCTGCTCCAGGCGAGCTGTCGTGTTGTTCGATTGCTGCGCGGGTTGTTGCTGCTGTTGCTGGGCGGACTGCTGGTTCTGCTGCTGTGCGGGCGGGGACGCCTTTGCTGGCGGAGCTTGCGCTGCCGCCGGAGCACCGGCACGCCTGGCGTC
The DNA here is from genome assembly GCA_003225655.1 of Acidobacteriota bacterium. Lineage (GTDB taxonomy): Bacteria > Acidobacteriota > Terriglobia > Terriglobales > Acidobacteriaceae > QIAW01. Next base: position 3,424 of record QIAW01000327.1, on the reverse strand, counting down.
TTCCAGTTCGCGCAAAGTTTGCAGATCCTGATGGCGCAAGGCGGCGCGCCGGTCCTGGTCCGAAATCTTGTTGGTTTGTTCTAAAGGTTTCTGCACCGGCGCCGGCGGCAATTCGAGCAATGTCAATTGATGGTTTTGCAGGACCTGGGCCAGGCGATTCGGCATCGCGTTGCGATTGAGCAACAGCTTGGGAAACAACCACACCATCAAGGCTATTAAAACCCCGTGCACGATCAGCGAAATCCAAAATGCTTCGCGCAACCGCGACCGCTCCAGTTGCAATTCCAGGTCGTCATCGAGCAACCCGAAGGGCGTTTTGTGAAGGCGATCATCCAATGGTGGCGAACTGGGATCGGGGAAGAGCGATGCCTGCGCCGAGGGCGCCTGGCCGCCATTTGCGGCAGAAGTCGGCCCTTTGCGCATCTCCTCCAGCAGCGGAATTTGGATAATCGTCGGCATCTTGCGGAATTGCGATTGAAAGCTGTGGGTACTTAGATGCTCCAAGTACCTGCTTTGTAACTATTTACTTACATGCATACTATTCTCGCATTGTTTGGGGGCTTCGTGCGCCCGGCGAATCGCCTTAAAACAAAACTTTACATGAACTAATCCCCCTGACTTTAATGATAAGAACGGCCGGAGCTCCTGAACTTGCAGGCAGCTTTACATTTCCCCCAGCTCTGTTCTAGATTGACGGTGCGGAAATACTCGCGGATTACTGCAGCGGCCTGCAAGATCAATGCCAGGCGCCAGTATCTTTCAGGCGAAAGAGCTAAACCTAAGGGCCACGGATAGCATCCCACGATAGGCAAATGGTGTGCGGAGCGAAAAGCCTATGGGCACGACTGCCACAAATTGGTCCTCTATAAAAGCAGAAGCCTACTTCTTCATTGACGGTAGTTTCGATTCGAAGGCTGCTGATAACGTAATTAATATTGCGACTCCTGCTTCCGACGGCAAGAAACGTAAAGTACTTATCGTGGATGACGAACAGGTGATTGCAGATACCCTGGTCGAGATCCTCAACGACAGCGGCTTTCAAGCTACCGCGTTCTATGATGGCGCAACTGCCCTCGAGCACATTCGCGAGCTGTGTCCTGATACCCTGATCAGTGATGTCATCATGCCGGGAATGAATGGGATAGAAATCGCCAAAGCGGTCAAGAAGTTCTGCCCGGCAACCCGCATCTTCTTGTTTTCTGGCCAGGCTACGACCGTCGACCTTGTTGAACGGGCAAAAAAAGAAGGCCATCCCTTCGAACTCCTCGCCAAGCCGCTTCATCCGGAAGACTTGCTCAAAAAACTGGGCCAGGAATGAGGGCGATAAAATCTAACGATGTGGCAGAAAATCAAACTGATTAAAAGCCTTGATTTAGGGCATTTTCATTGGAGCATCCGCTACGGAGCCGCGGCCGGATTCGTCTTCTGTGCGCTTCTGCTCAATTACCTTCCGCCGGTGCGAACGCTTCCTTTCCTGTTCTTCTTCGCCGCCGTCGCGCTGGCTGCCAGAGTGTGCGGTTTCGGGCCGGCATTGTTCGCCACCGCTTTATCGGCGGCACTGGCGGAATATTTCCTGATTTTGCCCCGGTTTATTTTTTTCCATCCAGCAACCGATCTTCTGCGCTTGCTTTTGTTTGCCCTTGTCTGTCTTGTCATCAGCAGCATCGCCCGGCAGAAATCAAAAGCCGAAAAAATTGCCGAGGAAAATCGCTCCCGGCTGGCTGCCATCGTGGAGTCTTCCGAAGACGCAATCTTCAGCAAGACCCTGGAGGGCGCCATCACCAGTTGGAACCGGAGCGCCCAGAAACTCTACGGCTACACCCCCAGCGAAATTATTCACAGGAACGTTAAGGTGCTGGCAGCGGCGGATAAGGAAGAGGAGATCGATGACATTCTGAGAAAACTCAGCCGGGGCGAGCGCATTGAGCATTATGAAACGCAAAGGGTGACCAAGAGCGGAGCGAAAGTCGACGTCTCTCTCTCTATTTCGCCCCTGTTCGATCTCGAAGGAAAGATTATTGGCGCGGCCACGATTGCTCGCGATATCACCGCCCGTAAGCTAAGCGAAGAAGTGTTGCTCAAAACCGAAAAATTGGCGGCAGCAGGACGCCTGGCGGCGACCATCGCCCATGAAATCAATAATCCTCTGGAGGCCGCTACCAATCTGCTGTACCTGCTCGGCAGAAACAGATCGCTTGACGAGAGAGCGCGCAACCATCTTGCCCTGGCCGAGCATGAATTGGAGCGCGTGGCCCATATGTCGAGACAGACCCTGGGCTTTTACCGGGATAGCTCCTCTCCCATGACTGTCGAAGTCACCAAGGTCCTCGATGAAGTGCTCGGCCTGTATGGACGTAAGCTGCAAGCCAAAGCCATTGCAGTACAGAAGGAATACAGCGCGCAGCTCAGGATTACTGCCTTTGCCGGCGAAGTACGGCAGGTTTTTTCCAATCTGGTTGCCAACTCCATTGACGCAATACCCGGCCCGGGTAGTCTGAAATTGAGGGTAACCCGGTCGCGAGGGTGGCAAGATTCGAATCTTCCCGGTGTGCGCATCACAATTGCAGACTCCGGTTCCGGCATCAGCCCGGAGCAGAGGCACAAGCTTTTTGAGCCTTTTTACACCACCAAGAAAGACGTAGGAACCGGACTCGGTTTGTGGCTCTCAAGAGAAATTGTCAAGAAGCACCAGGGCTCGATCCAGGTCCGCAGCAGCATTCGATCAGGCCAAACCGGGACTGTCTTTTCTGTGTTTTTTCCTGCCGGCGCCGCAGCCGAAGCCGACGACCAACAGGAACACTTTCTAAAGCATCGGGAAAGCGCCTGAAAATAAGTTTTGCCGAAACGTGAGCAGATAACGGGCGCTGCCAGAGCTTTATCCAAGAAACTCACTCCCTGGATAAGGCAGACACATTTTCAAACAATATCTTGGCAACCCTCCTGCTGCGTGTCGTGTGTTTTTGGCTAAAGGCTATAGCGGTTCCATAGTTACTGTATCCACCCACCGTGGAAGCGCAGGCCTTTAGCCATCTCTGGATCCGCTCTAGACTCTTTTAAGTCTTGCTGTATCTCATTTCCGCCATGCTCTAGCGCCGGAGGCGCGGCATGAGTTAGCCAGGGGCGGAAGCCCTGGGTAAGGTAAGAAAAGCGATCTGAGCCCCGGAAGGGGCGACACTTACTAAAACTGGTTTCATAAAGGCTTTGAAAGGGCACGGCTTCACAGGGTGCGGAAAAAGTCCTTGTGTGTGAAGCCTTGTATCAGGGCACGACTTTCAGTCGTGCCGTAGGTCTGAAAAATCAGACTTCCTAGCTGCCGCAGGCTTGCGCGTAGCGCACAGAATAAACGTTTTTCCGCAGCCTGTTTATACCAGTTCAAGAAATAGTGTGCCGACTGTGTAAGATGCAACTTGCTGATTACACAAGG
>QIAW01000326.1:3938-8555 GCA_003225655.1 Acidobacteriota bacterium | reverse complement strand
ACTTCACTGATGTGCAGCAGGCCATCGGTGCCGGGGAATATCTCCACGAAGGCGCCGAATTCCGCCAGCCGGACGACTTTGCCGAGATAGGTCTTGCTTACTTCAGGAACAGCAGTGAGATCGCCAATCATCTGCAGGGCTCTGGCGGCTGCTTCCTCGTTGTTGGAGGCGACGTTGACCTTGCCGCTATCATCCACGTCAATCTTGACGCCGGTCGCGTCGATGATGCCGCGGATGACCTTGCCGCCGGGACCGATAAGGTCGCGGATCTTATCCACGGGAATCTGCAAGGTATGGATGCGGGGAGCGTGTTCAGAGACCTTGCTGCGTCCCTCAGACAGGACCTCGGCCATCTTGTCGAGAATGAACATTCTTCCGCGACGGGCCTGCTCCAGCGCCTCGCGCATGATGGCGGTACTGATGTTGGGGACCTTGATATCCATTTGCAACGCGGTAATGCCCTCACGCGTGCCGGCCACCTTAAAATCCATATCGCCGTAATGATCTTCAGCGCCCGCGATGTCAGTAAGGATGGCGTAGGCATCGCCCTCTTTCACCAATCCCATGGCCACACCGGCGACTGGAGCTTTCAGCGGCACACCGGCATCCATAAGGGAAAGCGAAGCCCCGCAAACACTGGCCATCGAGGACGAACCATTGGATTCCAGAATGTCAGAAACCACGCGCATGGTGTAGGGCCAGATATCTTCGCCCGGCAGCACGGCAGAAACCGCACGTTCGGCAAGGGCGCCGTGGCCAATCTCGCGGCGTCCGGCGCCGCGCAGGAAAGAAACTTCGCCAACCGAAAACGGCGGGAAATTGTAGTGCAGCATGAAGCGTTTCTTGGTTTCACCCTCAAAGCGCTCGATGCGCTGCATGTCGTCGGTCGTGCCCAGGGTGGTGGTCACCAATGCCTGAGTTTCACCGCGGGTAAACACGGATGAGCCGTGGGTACGCGGAAGCACACCGACCTCAATGCCGATAGAGCGAATTTCGTCAAAAGCGCGGGCATCAGGACGCCTGCGGTCTTTGGTCACCTGCTCGCGGAAGAGACGCTCACGTAAAATTTCATAGTAGTGAGAAAGACGCTTGCGGGCCACGTCGTCATCTTCCGCAATCTGCGCCACGAGCTCTTTCTTGATCTCATCGACTAACTGATAACTTTCGGACTTAGGATGTTTCTTGGTATCGAGGGCATCGCTCAGCCGCTCGCCGCATTTACCTTTCAGCTCGTCATAGTAGGACTGCTCGAATTCCACAGGAGCGACTTCACGCTTTTTGGTGTCTACCAATTCAGACAGGCTGCGGATCGCAGAGCAGATCTTCTTGATCTCGCCGTGGGCAAATTCAATGGCCTCGACCACCGTTTCTTCGGTGACCTCGCGCGCCCCGGCCTCAATCATGACAATGCCTTCGGGCGTGCCTACAACCGTGATATTCAGCTTGCCTTCTTCAATCTCTTTGTAGGTGGGATTGATGACGAACTTGCCGTCAACCTGGCCCACCCGTACCGCACCGACGAAATGAGGAAACGGGATATCGGAAACCGCCAAAGCCGCTCCGGCGCCGTTGATGGCCAGCACGTAAGGATCGTTTTCGGTATCAGCGGAAAGCACAAGGGCGATGACTTGAGTATCGTTGCGGAATCCTTCAGGAAAAAGCGGGCGGATGGGACGGTCGATCATACGGCTGGTCAGAATTTCGCGCTCGCTGGGACGGCCTTCACGCTTGATGAAGCCGCCGGGAATGCGTCCGCCGGCATAGGTATATTCACGGTAATCCACCGTCAAAGGGAAGAAATCAGCTCCTTCCCGCGGTTGGGCGTTGGCGCACGCCGTGGCCAATATCATGTTGTCGGCGCTGCGCACAACAACTGAACCGTGCGCCTGCTTGGCCCAATGGCCGGTTTCAAATGAAAGTTTCCTGCCACCTGCGAGTTCAACGGTGACTTCGTGCTTCATACAGTTCCTTCTTTCCTGCGGAGGTGCATGGCTTCCGTGTTGGCGGGTGAGAGAGAGCGAAGCGGCCCTGATGTCTGCTGCTGTGTGGCGCCCCGGCCTGCACAGCGAATACACGACGACTCACTGCAATTTTGCCTGGTTCAGTTGCTGGCAAAGGCAGACATTACTTGCGGATGCCGAGCTTCTGAATGACGGTTTTGTAGCGCTCGGAGTCGTAGGTTTTCAGATAATCGAGCAAACGACGGCGTTTGCTGACAAGCATAAGAAGCCCTCGCCGGGAGGCGTGATCCTTCTTGTGAGTCTGGAAGTGCTCGGTCAAGTCGCCGATTCTTTCCGAAAGAATCGCGATCTGCACTTCGGGGCTGCCAGTATCGTTGTTATGCGTCCGATACTGGGTAATGATTTCTTGCTTTTGCTGCTTCGCTAACACTTGGCTTGATGCACTCCTACTGTTTTATTTTCAATCGTTTGTAAACATAACTACAGTAACATGCGAGCCGCAAACCTGTAAAGGCGGAGACGGGAATAACAAAAGACGAGAATAACAAAAGACTTAGGAAGAAGATCGCACAGAATTGCGGTGTGAGGCGGAGGCGCCTTGCGGGGCTTTTTTTCTCAGCATGGCTGATTTGTGGAGTTCCAGAATTCCTATGATGGGACCGGGCAGGGTGGTATCTACTCCATTGCGTACGGGACGGGATTTCTGGCAAAGCTGGCCGATCAACTGGCGCTCGTGCTGGTTCAGCACATCTTCAGAAAGTATATTGAAATTGCGAAAGGTCCATAAGAGTTGCAGCCGTTGGCCAAATGAAGGCTCAACAAAACGCAAAACCCCATCAGTCTCGACCTGCAAGACTCCGCGACGAATCTTTTGGATCCACATGTTCCAGAGCTCTATATCGGCAGCATAGAATGCCGAGATTGCGACTGAAGTGGCCCGCCACGTAACCTTATAAAATGTACGACCAGAAAATGTAAGCTAAAGATACGCCTGCCCCGGAAGCGATGCAAGCACTTACTGCATTACCTCGGGGCAATGTACTCACGGGGTAACTATTTGATAATAAGTTCAGCTATTAAAACAGGCCCCGAAAGTGGCATGCAAGATGACGCCGTGAGAATCCTGAAAGTATGGTGCCCGGCTTGAACTCATCCCTTCTCTGCTTAGCCCTGCCGCAAGCCCTAGCAGGCTGCTGAAAAAACGTTTATTTTGTGCGCTCCGCTTTTCATCTGAGGGCTTCGCCCTCCCTCTTCGTTCGCACGGGACAGCGCTCACAAAGAGCTCACCCGGCTACGCGCATGCCTTCTGCAGATCGGTGTTGTTTATTTGCCCTGACACGTCTTCATGCCCATAGAACGTTTTTTCAGCAACCTGCTAGACAACCAGTTCACGGTCACGGTCCTCTTTCGGCTGGGCGATCTGCACGAACAGCTCAGGACGAGCTTTCTTAAGAGAAGGAAGCTTGTGTTGGGGTGCGCGCCAGTAGTCCATATAGGAAGTCTGGTGGGCGCAGGAGATCGTGCAGTTAGGCGCACAATGCTTCTCCATCAGGAACTCACGGCGGATGTCATCGACCGTATATTCCAGCAAGGGGACCCCTGGAATGCCACGCTGCTGCGAACAGTAATGCACCAAGCCATCTTCGCAGATATACAGATAGCGGGAGCCAGAGCGGCAGCGCCAATCGTTGGGCTTGCCCATAGCGATGTTTTCCTGGAATTTGTTGAGCCGCGAGTAGCTGGAGCGGTTCATGGCTTTCATCTGCTGATAGACCGCCTGCTCGCGCGGGGCGAGGGGCTTGAGCTGCCCAACATGGTTATGGATGATGCCAACCGTCGAGGTGAAGCCTAATTCACGGGCGCGCCGGCCAATCACCACGGCGTCTTCAGGGGTTTGGATGCCGCCACCGATCACGGAATTGATGTTCACGTGAAATTCTGCATACTCAGCCAGCATCTGCAGCTTTTTGTCGAGCACTTTGAGGCTCTTTTTCGAGGTTTCGTCGGGGGTTACGTTATCGATACTGATCTGGAGGTGCTCCAGGCCGGCTCGGTTCAGGCGCTCGATGCGTTCGGGGACCAAGAGGTATCCGTTGGTAATCATTCCGGCAATGATGCCGTGGCTGCGGATGCGACCGATGATCTCGTCGAGATCGGGATGCAGGAGCGGCTCTCCTCCGCTGATAACGATAATCGTGGTTCCCAAGCCAGCCAGATGATCGATGCGGCGGAACATTTCTTCCTGAGGCACGGCTTTGGAAACGTCATCATATTCGTTGCAATAGGCGCAAGCAAGATTACAGCGGCGCATAGGGATAATCTGCGCCTGCACGGGATGATCGGTTGAGATCAGGCCCTTCACGATCATTTTGAATTCGCGTGCCCGGCGATGGAAGGCTTTTACTGTACGCCGCAACGATGAGGGTTTCTGCGCCATGAGAGTCTTGATTTCTGGACCTTGGAGAAAAGGCCGCCGGCTAAGGCGGCCTTTTTCAATCCAACGTTTGCGTTATGCAGAAGGCTTTTATCCCTCAGGGACTAAAGCCTCCATTTTTGCGGTTCTGAAGGGCACGGCTGAAGCCGTGCCCTTCCGAAAACTATTTCTAGTCACCGAAAACTTCTTCTTTCACCTCTTCTTCCTTAACGGCCACAGCCG
>QIAW01000326.1:0-3878 GCA_003225655.1 Acidobacteriota bacterium | reverse complement strand
TCCATGCGGGCATTCTCGGCTTCCTGTTTGAGCTTGGCTTCGCGAGCCCGCAGCTTCTCTTCGCGCGCATTCTTGGCAATACCCAGTTCATCCAAATCATGCTGACGATCAGCATTGACGTGCGCCTCATTCAGCTTCAGCTTATGGCTGGGATCGTTGAGAATGACTTTCTTGCCGCCGGCAAAGATTTCATGACGGCCGTGCTCCTCATACCACTTGGTGAGCGATGCGGTCATGTGCATTTTCTCGATGATATTGCGCCAGCCCACGCCGGTGTTATAGGCGCAGAAGCTGATCTCGACCTCTTGCGTGGCGTAAGGAATGATGCACTGCTCGGTGCGGCGGAAGTCATAGTTATACAGGTCCTGGAACCACATACCGGCGATAAACAGGAAGTTCCAGCGGTCCTGGCGGCGCCTCTTGATATCTTCGATGGTGCGGTTCCCCTTCACGCTGCCATACTTCTCGTTGGCGCCTTTGGTGGCCCCAAAAGCCTTGTCAAACTTCTTCAACAGGTCCATCAATTTGAAGTGAGTGGGGGACTTGTAAGGATTGTAGTTGCGCAGCAGGGCCAGAGACATGCCAAACATTGACAGGAACCGACCGCGAGCTGCGTCGTTGATCTTAGCTACATCCTTCGCCAGGCGCTCGCCATTCAGGAAAGCAGTGACTGGGGCGGATTCTTTAGTTTCCTTGTCAATCATGACCGCCATACCTATGCCGCAGTTGGGATGGCAGCCGCAGCTCAGGTGTCCCCAATCAGAGTTAGGGCCATGCACCAGGTCGGCCCAGTCTGAGAAGGTGCTCATGAATGAGATGGGAAACCAGTCGCGGATAGGCTCACCCAAACCAGTTTGGTTCTTCACGTCGTGGGCGAGGTGCGACAGTGTGTAACGCTGCGCCTTGCGCCGCTCATCGGTAACAGCCTCGTCACGTCCAGTGAAAGAAACCGGCTGGAAGGAGAGGAAGGAGATGATCTTTGGATTTTCCAGGGCAAACTGGATGATTCTGCCGACCTGCTCATTGTTAATACCGTTGACAATAGTCGTGACAGGCACAATTTCCACACCGGCTTCATGCAAGTTGTGGATAGCCTTGAGCTTCACATCAAACAAGTTGCCGACTTTACGGTGCTCGTTGGCGGCGTTGCCAATGCCGTCAAATTGCAAGTAGGCGTAGCGCAATCCGGCTTCAGCGGCCTGCTTGCAGAAATCCAGGCTCTTGGCGAACTCAATGCCGTTGGTAGCAGCCTGCACGCTGTTATAGCCCACCTTACGGGCGTAGCGGAGGGCATCGAGGAAGTAGGGCGAAATTGTGGGCTCGCCGCCGGAGAACTGTACTGACATCTGTCGGCGCGGTTTGATGGAGATGGCGTTGTCGAGCAAGGTCTTAATGTCATCCCAGGTCAGCTCGTGAACAAAACCCACCTGGTTGGCATCCATAAAGCAGGGATCGCACATCATGTTGCAACGATTGGTGAGGTCGATGGTCAGCACCGATCCGCGGCCATGCTTGATGGTGCTGGTGCCGTGGTTGTGCAGGGTTTCATCATTGTGGGCGCGGATATCGCGGCCAGGGAAGACTTCTTCGAGATGCTTGAAAAAATCGGTATCCATGGCCATCACGTCCTCAAAGTGGCCATGCTTGGGGCAATCCTTCACCATGAGGATCTGGCCGTCGCGCTCGATGACCTGGGCCTTGATCTCGCCGGCCTTTTCGTTCAGCAGAACTTCGTGAGGCAGCTTGCCATCGACGATCTGCTGGCGGATTTCAGGGACGCACTTCGGGCACAACGAATCTGTGCTGCGGGGCCATCCGAGCGGGGGCTTCGACTTCTCATAAGACTTGAGCAGCGGCTTGTCTGACCATTTGGGCGTGAACGATGGGTTGGGATTGATGCGGTTGGCGAAGTCAAAAAGTCTCCACGCCGCCTCAGCGGCCACGGTCACTGCCTTTTCCACATGCTTGATCGGCTTATGCATCTCGTGTGTCTCCTTAAGAGCAACGGCTTCCGCTCCAGATTGGTTCGGAACGCTATATCCTAGAGGGTCAACTACTTAGCCTCAACCACCATCGGTTTAGCAGGCGTTTTTCGGCAGCGAATGGCGCTTATTTGCATTAAGCAGTGCCGCTGGATGAGGATAAATGATTGCAAATCTATGAGTTAGCGATGGCGTTTGGGGGCAACTATGCGGATCTAAGAGGCTGGGGGTAGAGACGCAGCACGCTGCGTCCCTACAGAAAGCTCAATAGCTGAGGCCCGGGATACAGTCTCAGGCTTCGCGTAAGGCAGTGGTAATGGGAAGCTTGGCGGCGCGGAAGGCGGGCAGCAGGCCTCCGATGATTCCCATGACCAGGGCAAAGATCAAACCCTGCGTAAGATCGTGTGGAGTAATGCGGAATGCAAAGGCGATTTCACTGAAGTTGGGAGTGCCGAACCCCGTTCCGGCGGCGAAGCCATTCACAGAGGAGGCAAGCAAGCATCCGACCACTCCGCCCACCAGCGCAAGGAAAACAGCCTCCAACACGAAGGAGAAAAGAACGCTGAAGCGCGAAAAACCAAGGGCGCGAAGGGTGCCAATCTCGCGGGTGCGCGCCGCGACAATCGCGTACATGGTATTCATGGCGCCAAATACGGCCCCGATGCCCATAACAATGGAGACGAACATTGCCAATCCCAGCAGAGCGTTCGCTGTAAATCCGGCCTGATCGTTGTAATACTGGCGCTCCTCATGCATTTCAAGCTGGAATTGAGGATTGGCCTTGATATCAGTGTTGAACCGGGCAAGACTCTTGGGGTCAGCCAGGCGCACGGTGAGCGAACCGAACTCTGTCCACCAGCGCGGTTGAAGGCTGGACCCATGACATCCAGATCACCCCAGATCTCACTTTCAAAGGAACTCCCGGATGCAGTAATCACACCCACCACCACGAAATCGTGCTTCATGACGCTGACTTTCGATCCGATGTCCAGCCCAGCAATCCGCTCCTGGATGCGCTTGCCGACAACAATTTCGTAGAGACCGGATGTGAAGTTCCTTCCCTCGACGATTTTGACGTCACTGCGGACCTCAAAAGCTTTTTGCGTCACGGCACGAACCGTGACATTGGTCGGCATTCCCGTAGCGCGTTTGGTCAGGTTGACAAGCACCATGATTTCAGGGGATGCAAGAGGCCTGCCATCTTTTCCCCGCGCCACACGGTCGTCTACAGAAATCAGCTCGGCCTGCTCCCTTGAGAAACCGGAGGTCAGCTCTGACGTGGAGCCTTGCTGCACCACGATGGCATTCTGCGTGCTGCCCGTGGAACTCAGCGCCAGGCGAAAGCCAGTGGCCATGGAGAGCAGCACGACAAAGACGACTACCACCAGCCCAATGCCGCAGATGGCCAGCAGCGTTACCTTCCAGCGGACAAACAGATTGCGAATGTTGTAAGTGATAGGAAGCGCCATTTTAAACCTGCCTCAATAATTCTGTGACCCTCGCCCGGTAGGCGAGAAAGGCCGGGATAAATCCTGCAGTCAGCCCAAGAAACAGGGCAACGCCCATTCCCAGGCTGCCAACAGGCAACGACAAACCGAGGTTAGGAAATCCGGCGACAGCATCGCCAATTAAAGGAATGTGGGGCAACGCCTTGATCATGCCGCGGCTCAACATGATTCCAACCGTACCGCCCAGGGCGCCGAGCACAAGCGCTTCACCCAGCACCAGTGACATCACCAATCCGCTGGGGTAGCCGAGAGTTTTGAGAACGGCGATCTCGGTGCGGCGCTCGCGTATCGCCATGCTCATGGTGTTTGCCGTAACCAGAAGAATGGTAAACATCACCGCCACACCAATTCCGTTCAACAGAAGAGCAAGATTTCCGGCCAGCGAAAT
>QIAW01000325.1 GCA_003225655.1 Acidobacteriota bacterium | reverse complement strand
ACCGGGAAAGTCTACAGGCGCACCGACCGGAGCGATTGCACTTCCCTCGGCTTCCGCCGCCTGGATGGAATCCGATTGCGTGTAGTCGCCCGCCGCGGTCAGCAGAAGCTGCCAGTTACGTCCGCAACCTGATTTGATTCCCACGATGTTGCTTCCCCAGCCGTTCATTCCCGGGAACGCGCTGCCGCTGAAGCGCAGCGCATTGCCGGTTTGCGCGAAGAACCACTCCCTGGAATCCTGTTGGGCAGAGGCCGCGGAGAAAAATGGACCCGAGTTGGCGATTCCCCCATTCATTGCGCCGGTAAAGAAATTGCGCGCGCCGAAGAAGGCCCGGGGATTGTCGCTATTGGCGCCCAGCGGCCAGGGATCATCGGCGTTGTGGCACTCCATGGTCAGGCCGGAATCAGCGGAGCCGCTGCACCGCATGCCCGGCAGGTGTGCATCGAACTTGCGGTCGTGGCCTATCATGAGGCGTCCGCGCAGATCGCGCGGCCACGGACGCGAGCGGGCGATAGGCTGCGCCTGCTGCAACTCCCAATGTGACGACTGCATGTGGTACAGGGACACCATGGAAGAATCGAGCACCAGCAGAGCGTTGGGATTGGAGCCTCCACCCAGAATGGCGACATCAAGCACCGGTGTGGCATCGGGCTGCGCCCAGAGAAAAGTTTTGTGCAGCGTTAGCGCGCTGGAGACTCCCGGCAGCGGCGGCGCCTGCCGGGTAAAGACCGGAATCAAGACGGCCTCAGTACTATTGCCACGGCGGATCTCCGCTACCCACAGCCATCCCTGAACATTTTGTGAGAGCGTGAGTTGCAGGTCGGCAACGGATTGCTCAGGCTTGACAATCCGCATGCCCGACGAGCTGAGCTGCGACTCTATCGCATGGCGAATCTCAGCTACGTCACCGGCCGGCAGCGATGAAGCATTTTTTACGGTGAGCGAGACATTGGAAGGCGATCCTACTTTCTCGGCCGTCTGGCGCGCGAGTTCGCGGGCGGCTTCGTTCCAGTTTGTGGGAGCGGATTGGGCTCGCAATTGCGGCGACAAGAACAGCAGTACAAGAGCGGCGCCAACAAGCGCAGGGGCTAAAGCCCGCTTGTTTCTATGCGCTTTCGGCACGACTGAAGTCGTGCCCTGATACATGTCTCGATGCTGCCGTTTACAACTTGGGCAGAGCCGACAAGGTAGAAATGTGCTTTCCGGGATCAACGAGCGCATCATAGCATGTTGCTCTCTTGAAAATGGCGTGGGCAAGATGCCCACGCGACAGCCGGCGGGGCGCCGGCGCTACTGGAATTTAAAACCTGGCTGCGGATGACCCCACCACGGCGAAGCAGGATCATCCGTTTGAATTAGCCAGGCACCTCCGCGTGGCGCTCAACGGCTTGCGGAGCTAACGGCGGAATCTTCCGCGGGATCATCCTGCGCCGTCGCGGCGGGGGGAGCAATCGCGCCGCCCCCGGCCGTTCCGCGCAGCATGTCACCCAGGAAGAACTTGCCATCCATGGGGACCATCATGATCTGGATCTTGTCGGAGAGACGCTCCGCCATGATCTTGTTGATGAGCAGCGGGTTCTGGCGCAGCGCCACCGCCTCGCTCCTGAGCCGCTCGGAATCGGCCGCTGCCACCACACGAATACGATTGGCCTCGGCGTCAGCCAGCAACTTGCGGCGCTCGGTCTCTGCCTTGCTGTCAATCACCTTGGCCGCAGCGGAGGCTTCCGCGTTCTTGATGGTGGCCTCTTTGCGGGCCTCGGCTTCAAGGCGGCTCTGCTCAATCTGCTTCTGCTTCAGCGGGAGCGTGTATTGCATGGCATCAGCCTCGGCCTTGGCTTGCAATACACGAACTCCCGCGTCGCCTTCGGCGCGCTTAATCTGTTGAACTTTGGCGGCCTCGGCCAGCAGCTCGGCGATCTTTACCTGCTTGGCCTGGATCTCGGTTTCCACGCCCATGCGCTCGGGCTCCTGCTCTTTCAGCAACAGGCCTTGCAGACCCTGCGAATATTCCGGCGGAAGCTGGATATCGCGCAGCATCACTTCGTTGACCACGATTCCATCTTCGTCCAGCTTTTTTGTGATTTCCTTGGAAGCCAGGCAGCGGAGCTCTTCGCGCTTGACGGCAAAGACCTCGCGCACGGTGTAGTTGGGCACCAGGTCGCGGAAGGTGCTGGCTACAACGGATGGGACTAATTCATCTTCTATATTGCGCGGCAGATTGTTATGGATGAAGACCAGCCGGTTGGCGTCGAGACGATAGCGCACCGTTGTGGCGATGCCGATGGGCAAACCTTCGCGCGCCTGAGAATGCCGTTCTTCTTTACTTTGGCTGTGGTCTTGGCGGGCGTTGCTGTCTGCTCTTCGCTGCTTGCTTCTTCCTCGCCGCCGGCGGTGAAGATTTGCTCGCGAGTGTCATACAGCACTACCTCTTCCAGCAGCGGCTTGACGAAGTGCGCGCCCGGATACAGCGTCCCCGGCAGCGGACCGGAGATCTGGCTGACGCGCACCCCGGCCATCCCGCTGGGGATCACCACGATGCTCTGCGCTAGCAGCATGGGCAGCAAGGCCACGACACATATCTTTGCCGCCCATGCCCAGCGCACCGGCCGAGGGATGGGCAGGTTCTCCGTACTACCCTTGGCCAGTGAACGGCGGTATTGAAACAACAAGCTGAAATCGACGGCAGTTAAGGCGAGGGCCACGGCAAAAAGCCCGAAGCCGAAGGTGATGAGCAGATATTTGAGCGCCAGCATAATTTCCTCTCTTGGACTTGCGTTACTTCACAAAACAGTTCTCAGTTCTCGGTTCTCAGTTCCCAGAAAAGACGCCGCAGGTGAAGGCGGATAAACGCTGATCTGTCGGCAGTTCTTTTCAACTTCACTTCATTCCCCCTTGCAGTTTGGAGCTGAGAGCTTGGAACTGTCTTTTACATTCCCGCGCGGCGCATCGCTTCCAGATCGCCACGCCCGGGTTCGATGGCGCGGCGGACGAAGCGCGGACCGGCGAACATCAGCTTCAGCAGCCCGCGGAAGAGCATCCGTTCCATCAAGATTGCGACGCTCAGTGACAGCGTCATCCCGGTTATGATTCCCATCAGTGCGTTTGCCATTGTTTTTCTCCTTGGTTTGTTATTAATTCCAGTTCGCTATCAAATTCCCGATTTGCAACTCGTTACTCGCCGTCTCTGCTGAGCTGCTCAGCCTGGGCTGCTTCAACGGTCTTTTCCAACTGCGAGGCTGCC
>QIAW01000324.1 GCA_003225655.1 Acidobacteriota bacterium | reverse complement strand
CTAAAGCATGGAAGGATTTGAATTCGGCTGGAGTTTTCTATGAATTGTATCCTGCCGAAGGGAAAGTTTCAGGTGGCATGGGGGGCGGGCGTGTAATAAACGGTGTTTGGCTGCATTCAAGATTTGTTGACATGGGTATCAAAGACAGCGTGGAAAATTTCATCATAGGGAAAAGTACTAGATTGGAAGAATTATGAGTCTGCCATCTTTCAAGTTGATGCGCCCAAGCACGGTGGCAGAGGCAGTTGAGCACCTGGTGAAGCATGCCGGAAAAATTCAGATATTGGCCGGTGGCACAGATCTTATCCCTTCCATGAAGCAGCGGCTCTTTGAGCCGGAGTTTGTACTCGACATACGCGGCATTGAAGAGCTGCAGAAGATCGGCGTTGTTCCTGGATTGGGCATGGAAATTGGCGCGCTCGTCACCCTTTCCAAGCTGGAGGATTCTGAGTACGTGCGCCAGCGTTATCCAGTGCTGCATGAGGCAGCGAAGACCGTGGCGTCGCCGATTCTGCGTAACATGGGGACGCTGGGCGGCAACATCTGCCTGGATACGCGCTGCGTCTGGTATAACCAGTCGCTCACCTGGCGCAAGTCATGCGGCTTCTGCATCAAGAAAGACGGCGACCTCTGCCACGTGGCGCCGGGAGGCAAGCGCTGCTGGGCGGCTTTCTCGGCCGATACGCCCGCCGCTCTGCTGTGCCTGAATGCTGAGCTCGAGATCGCCGGCCCCAGGGGTTTTCGCCGCACGCTCCTCAAAGATTTCTATACCGGCGTGGGCGAGGCGCGCATGAAGCTCGAAGCTGCTGAAATGCTGGTCCGGATTTTCTTGCCGGAATCTCATGCCGGCTGGAAAGGGGCCTACAAAAAGCTTCGCATTCGCGGTTCGATTGATTATCCTTTGGCGGGGGTGGCTGTGGCCCTGAAGAAGCCAGGAAGCAAAGTCGAAGACGCCCGCGTCGCCATTACCGCGGTGAATCCTGCTCCTTATCTGGTTCCAGAGGCGCCACACGCGCTCATTGGAAGAACCGTGGATGAACACAGCGCGACCGTGATTGCAGAGCTCGCCGCGCACATTGCCCGGCCGCTTACCACCTCAGCGCTCACTCCGGAGTACCGCCGCGAGATGGTTAAAGTATTCGCCAAGAGGGCAGTGCTGGAAGCCGGAGGGAATTAAAGAAATCTTTTCAGGGAATTCATGTTTTTTTTCGGCAACTTCAGAGAAAGAGTGGCAAGATGTCCACTCGACAGCCGGCGCTACTGGGAACTGACAACCGAAAACTGAGAACAGCCTTTGATTACCGATTGCCATGTCCACATTCGCTCGAGATGCTCAAACCGGGCGCGCTGGAGGCTTTCAAAAGGAAGAAGCCTAACTTCGACCAGGTGGTTGAGTTCTGTCGCTCGCCCAAGGCCTTCCTGAAGCACCTTGATGCAATTGGTATCGACCGCGCCGTACTCATCAACTATGTTGCTCCTGAGGTCATGGGCTTCACGCCGGAAGTGAATAGCTTCGTGGCCAACTACGTTAAAGAAGATCCCAGGCGCCTGATTCCCTGCGGCAGCGTCCATCCCCGGCACACAACCAATGTTCTGGCAGATATGGAGCAGATTGTCCGCCTGGGCATCAGGATGATCAAGATTCATCCTCCGCACCAGTTGGTTTTTCCCAACGACTACCTGAACGGAGTCAAAGAACTGGAGATCATCTACCGCGCTGCCGAAGCTAACAGCATTCCCATTATGGTACATACGGGGACTTCCATCTTTCCTGGCGCGCGCAATAAATATGGGGACCCTATGTATGTGGACGACGTAGCCGTGGATTTTCCCAAACTAAAAATTCTTCTGGCCCACGGCGGCCGGCCTCTGTGGATGGAGCATGCCTTTTTCCTGATCCGCCGTCATGCCAATGTTTACCTCGACATCAGTGGAATTCCGCCTAAGGCATTGCTGCGCTATTTTCCACGCCTGCCTGAGATTGCGCATAAAACCCTGTTCGGCACCGACTGGCCCGGGCCGGGTGTGCTCGATATGAAGCAAAACCTGGATGACTTTCGCGCTCTGTCGTTGAATAAAGATCTGCAGGAGCAGATATTGGCAAAGACGGCGTTGAGCATCTGGCCGGCGTGAGTGCCAGTAGCCTAACTATTACTCTACTTCCAGTTCATCGCTCCATTTGCATTGTCATCCTGAGCGCCGTTTTTGGCGCGAAGGATATTGCGTTTTCTTGTTCGGGCGATACTATTTTGGGGCGCATAAAACTAAACGGTGTAGCTAGTTCTTCTTCTCCGGTTTTCTCGTCAGCTCTTTCACCAGATCATCGGCTTTGTAGATCTTGCGCAAAGCTTCCATGATGCCACGTGCATCCACGCTTGTGGCGCGGCCCACGGTATCGTCATACATAAAACGCCAGGGTAGCGATTGGATATTGCCGTCGAAGATGACGCCTACGATCTCTCCTTCTTTGTTGACCACCGGACTGCCCGAACTTCCACACAGAATGTCCGGCGTGGAAACGAAGTTCAGCGGAGTTTTCAATTGGACCTTTTTTCGTTTTGAGGCCCAGTTTTCCGGCAAATTGTAGGGCGGTTGATTGGCATGTTCCTTGGCATGATCAAAGGCGCCGCGCAGGTCTGTGAACGCCGGTACCTTCGTCTCTTTGGGCAGGTAGCCGCGGCCATCTTCGACGTAGCCCTTCACCTGCCCGTAGCTCAGCCGCAGAGTGAAATTGGCATCGGGAGGGAAGTAGAGCCCACCCTGCAAGAAACGCGATTGGGCGATGGCGGCCCCGTTTTCCCGGATGACCGAATCTACTTCGTTGTCGTAACGTGTACGCAGGGCACGGACGTCAGAGTCAATCTCACGCACCATGACAATCAAGGGATCGGCGCTTTTGGCCACAGCATCGGCCCCGCCTTGATAAAGTTGCTTGCGAAAGGCAGCGTCATCCAGTTGGGTGTTGGTGATGGCATTTTTTGCTACATCTTCGGGATTCTTGCCTTGAAGCACCTTTATCACCAGCGGATTATTTGCGCCCAACTGCTCCTGCATCTCTTTCAGCGAATCGGAGAGCACAACAACTTCAAGAGACTTGTAGGTCGGAGCAGGCGAAAAAAGACGGTCTTCCAGCGCGGGCAGCGCGGAATCACGGTATTCCCGAAGACGCTCGCCGTTTGGTTTGTTTTTTTCAATGCCCACGCGGACTAGAGTTTGCGCAAAATCGGCCAGCTCGCCGCGAAACCCATAGCGCAATTCGAAGAAGCGGTAGGGCAGGAAGATTTCATGATGCACCTCCAGGGCCTTGTCAATCTGCCTGTAGGCAAAAAACTCGCGGCGTCCTTGGGGTGAGTTTCGTGTGCGGATCAGGCGAATACGCTCATCCATGATCTTGCGGCGCATCAGGTTAGGATCCTTGAATGCGCTGTTGAAGCCGGTATAAGCCTTGAAGGAATTTTGCAAGCTGAGAATGTCTTCCTGGGCAATGCGGGCATTCTCGGCCGATTGCGCGGCAAAAGCCTGGAGCAAATGGATGCGTCGCGCGAAATCTTTCAACTGGAAGGGATATTGGGTTGTGCTGAGAAACTCGAGTTGGTTTACCGTATTCTGCCGTTGCGATAAGCCGGGATTACCCGAGACAAAGACCAATTCGCCCTCTTGCACACCCTGCTTCGACCACTGCAAATACTCTGGCGGATGGATGGGTTTGCCGCCCTCATAAACGCGAAAAAAAGAGATATCGAGGTCATAACGCGGAAATTCGAAGTTATCGGGGTCGCCGCCAAACGCGGCCGCATCGAACTCTGGCGCAAATACCAGGCGCACGTCGGTATATTTTTTATATTTGTAAAGGTAGAACAGCGCCCCGGAATAGAGTGAGACCACCTCGCAACTGACATCGGCAGCCGTGGCACACTCTTTCTCGATTTTCGCGGTGGCCGCACGCTGCAGTTTGCCGATATCCGCTTCGGGCATACCAACTTTAACTCCCATATTCATCTGGGCGGTAACGTCGGTAATCTGTTGCACTACATTCAATTCCAGGTCGGGGCAGCGGGGTTCCTGGCTCTTGGCATAAAATCCCTCTTTCACATAATCATGGCCCGCAGTGGAGAGGTTCTGCAGACAATCGGAGGCAATATGCTGGTTTGTCAGCACCAATCCATCCGCAGAGACAAAGGCCCCCGAGCCGTTCTTGAAGCGGACCGAAGCAAGCTGCAGATGATTAAGCCACGCATCGCTGATCTCAAAGGCATATTTGGTCTTGATGCGGGGCTTGGGAACAGCGGTGTAAGGCCACATGCCCTCATCGGCGGCCACCATGCCCGGCAGAAGCCCAAGAACGGAAAGCAGCAACAGAATTCGCAGTGTCATGCGCATATTTGGCTGAACGGCCTCCAGTGCAAACGGAAATCATAGCAGCGGATTGTAGTTGCCGCGACTTTTGCGATATAAAAGTAAAATGGCTAAAGTCGCCCAACTCGCGGAAGCTGCGGCTGCTGGCCGAGAGGCGTTTAGATTGACCTGCTATTGGATAAAATAGAAATCATGTCAACCACAACCACACCCGTGAAAGGACTGGAAGGCGTTGTCGCCGCGACATCCAGCATCTGCTACATCGATGGCGAGCGCGGAATTCTAGCCTACCGTGGCATTGATATTCACGACCTGGCCGACCATTCAACCTTTGAAGAAACCTGCTACCTGCTTTGGAATGGCCGCTTGCCCAAAGCCCAGGAGTTGGAGCAATGCCGAAAGGACCTGGCATCTGAGCGCAAGCTCGACCCGGCGATTATCAGAATGCTGCGGCAGTTTCCCCAAAACGCGCCGCCTATGGAGGTGTTGCGCACCACGGTCTCTGCGCTCTCGCTCTACGATCCCGACGAAAAGAATAACGACCACGAAGCGAACGTGCGTAAGTCGCGCCGCCTGACCTCGCAGATCGCCATGATCGTGGCTGCATTCGACCGCATTCGCAAAGGGAAAGAGGTGGTGGCCCCTGATCCGGCGCTCTCTCACGCGGCCAATTTTCTTCTCATGTTGAATGGGGAAAAGCCTTCGCCGACAGCGGAACGGGCCCTCGATATCGCCCTTATTTTGCACGCCGATCACGAGCTCAACGCTTCAACATTTGCCGCCCGGGTTACCGCAGCCACGCTTTCCGATATGCATTCCGCCATTACCAGCGCCATCGGCGCCCTTAAAGGGCCCCTGCACGGCGGCGCCAACGAAGAAGTGATGAAAATGCTGTTTGCCATTGATAAGACTAATGAAGATCCTCTGCTGCATGTAAAGGGAATGCTGGCGCAAAAGATGAAGGTTCCCGGCATGGGGCATCGGGTCTACCACACCGAAGACCCCCGGGCGACCCATCTGCGCAAGATGTCGCATGACCTCAGCGTCTCCAGCGGCAAGGCCAAATGGTTTGATATGTCGCAAAAGATTGAAGAGTACGTGAAGCGCGAGAAGAAACTGAACGCCAATGTAGATTTCTATTCCGCTTCAACCTACACAACCCTGGGCATTGATATTGATCTGTTCACGCCGATCTTCGCGGTCTCCCGCATCAGTGGCTGGACGGCGCACGTCATCGAGCAACTGGATGACAACCGCCTCATCCGCCCCCGCGCTGATTATGTGGGGCCGCAGTACCCCGCTCGATACCTTCCCCTAAACGAAAGATGAGCGGTCAGCGGTATCTTCAGCCGCACGCTTCGCACGCCTGCTCACCAGAGCAGGCGTGTGCCCGTTCATGCCGCGCCATCTTGAAGCCAGGAGCATAGAAGCATGGCAATCATTTTTAAGTTGGCACTTTCAGGATAAGATAACCACCGACCAAGGCAAACACCAGATCAGGGGACCACGCCGCCAGCGCCGGCGGCAATTGACTGATATTCCCCATGGCTTCGAATAGTCCTGAGACCACGAAGTAAATAATGCCAATTCCCAAGGCCATGGCTACTCCGGTGAGCGGACCGCGATGCGCGGCGCGCAGAGAGAAGGGAACAGCCAGCACTGCCATGATCAATGTAATTACTGGGAAAGAGAATTTTTTATAAAGCTGTACTTTAAGTCTTACTACCTCGAATCCACCCTGCTGCAGGTCGTCAATGTAGTGGCTGAGCTCACTGTAGTTCATCTCGGATGATTGCTTGACCTCTTTCTTGAAGTAGACGGGGTTCTCAGTCAGCTCGGCGAATGTAGAGACATCGAAGGTATGGAAGTCTTCAATGGCGGAGCCATTGAAAGAACGGCTCCAGCCCTGGGAGAAAACAAAGCGATTGAGGCCGCTATCCCAATGCGCGTGCTCGGCAAAGATCCTCCTGGTCACGGAAAAGGTAGAAGGATCGAACTCGAAGATGGAAATATTCCCAAAGATATCCCGGTCGGCGTCAAACAGTTCGTATGCGGTCTGGCCGGAAGAATGTCTGTGCCGGTTTGCCCTTAATCTGGTTGCGCAACGCCTCTTCCTGCCGGTTGTTGTCGGGCAGGCAAAACTGGTCCACCAGGACCAGCCCGGCGGCGATCACGGCAGATATGATCAGCACGGGCATCACCACGCGATACACGCTGATACCGGTTGCTTTCATGGCCGTGACCTCGTTGGCCTTCTCCAGCAGCCCAAAGGTGACCAGGACCGCGATCAGCACCGCCAGGGGGGTTAGAAGATAAGCATTGGAAGGAATGACCCGCAGCAGATATGCGCCCACGGTCACCAGCGGCACTTTGTTGCGGATAATGTCGCCCAGCAGCTCGAAAAATGTGAAGACCAGCACCAGGATGGCGAAGCTTGCCAGCACCAGCAGCAGATACATCAGAAAATCGCGCAAGATGTAATCATCAAGGATCTGCGGGAAGCCTACGCGCATCGGCGCCTGGTCGGCCGCTTCTGATCCCTCTGACCTGAACTTAGCCCGAAGCTTTCGCAGGCGGAGAATCATGGAACGCCATCCCAACTCCAAGGGTCTCTTGCGCACCCGCCAGAGCAGAAATATTCCCGCCAGGAAGAATATGCCATTGCCCATCCACACTCCCAGTCCGGGCGGGAGGCGGCCTTGACGGGCCAAAGCCAGTCCCGCAAGAAACACCACGTAATAGATGAAGACCAACGCGATGGTCATGACAAAGCCCGTCGCTTTGCCGCCCTTCTTGGCAGAAAGCCCCAGCGGGATCCCAACTAACGCCAGCACCAGGCAGGCAGTAGGGAAGGCAAAGCGTTTGTGGGCCTCAATTAAGTACCAGCGACGGCGCATACCTACCACGTTCCAATCTGGCTGGTTCCATCCCGGGGTGTAGCGTAGCGCTGAAATTTGCTTGAAAAGATCCCAGGTGGCCATTTCAGGAAGCGCTGGCTCCTCGGGCCCTTTTTTCTCGCCGGTCGCTACTGGTACCGGAATATCTGTTTCCTGAAAGGTGGAAATAGTGTATTGATCCTGCTGCTTGGGCAGGTTTTCGTGGCTTGAGGCGCCAACCAGGTGGAGCCGCAGACTTTCCGGAGAGTCACTGACGGCAATGCCTTCCTGCGCCAGTGTGATCTTAGGGGCCGTAGGATTGCTGATATCGGCGAGAAAAACTTTCTTCCATACGGCTGCGCCTTCTACCGGAGACACGTCCTGAACGTAAAGGACATAATTCTTCATGTCTTCATAAAACACGCGAGGTTGAATTTCAAACGAGGCCTGCGAGGTTTTAAGTTGATTTTGCAAATCGGCCAGGGCGGCTGCCGAGCGTGGCGCGATGAAGACGTTGTTCAGGGTCGCCAGGATCCAGGTAAGAATCGCCAGCCAGCCGATAGTCCGCACGAAGATGCCTGTGCCAATGCCGCTGGCGCGCATTGCGGTAACTTCGCTGTCTGCTGCCAGGCGGCTCAGGCCAATCAGGATGCCCACCAGCACCGCCATGGGAATGGTCACCGTCAGGGCGCTGGGAATCGTAAGGAAAATCAGCTCCGCCACGCTGGGAATAGGCGCGCTGCTGCGCACCACCAGCTCCAGAATCCGGGTCACGTCACGCATGAATAGGACAAACGTGAACACGGCCCCACCAATGACGGCGTGCGAAAGGACCTCGCGCAGGATGTAACGGCTCAGGATACGCACTGTTGAATTGAGTCTAGCAGATGATCTTGCCTGGCATTAACCGTAGTGTTTTTGTTTGCTGTCCCTCTGTGGACGTAGGACTTTGTTCTCGCAAAGGTATATCAGGTGGGCCAATGTTTAGGCGGCCCCTAGACTGGCGATTTGACCGCACCGGCCGTGGAGATTTCCAGCGAATCGAACTCGTCTTCTTCGAAAGGAGTCAAGGCTGCATCGGTGTAGTAACGTGCGTCGGGGTCCCGTTTCAACTGCCGGCGGAAGCGGCCGTAACGCCAAACCAGTTGTGCCAGCTTGAAGTGCTTGTAAAACAAATCGGCGACGTAGCGAGGATAGAAAACGAATGGGCTTTCGATAGGCAGAGTAGGTCGCCGGTCTTTGCGGTACTTGCGGCGCAGGTAGCCGCCTTCGAGCGGATCTATCTTCT
>QIAW01000323.1 GCA_003225655.1 Acidobacteriota bacterium | reverse complement strand
GTCAGGCGACGGTGATTTTTTTTCGCCTGTCTTTTCGACATCGCCCGCGAGCCACTTCTTCAGGTCAAAATTCTGGTCCTGCAACGCATGGGTCAGCTCATGCGCCATCACCGGTTTTTGCTGTTCGGCGGGAATCCAATCCATCAGGTAAACGGTCTTGTCCTTGACGTTGTAGTAACCGGCCACCTGCTCCCGCATCAGCGAGATCAAATATGTGCGCAAATCAAAAGCGCGCGGCAGGAACCCAAACTTCTTCAGGACCAGCTCCGAGCGCTCGAGCCGCTTGGCATCTTCGTCGTCTTTCATGCGGTCGCTCAGGTTTTCGGCCACCTGGTCGCGGCTGCTCAACTCGCGTTTTACGATGCGCCGGATGGGCAGACCGGTATCTTCACTGGCAAAGCGAAAGATTTCATCGAGGGAGCGAAAGAGTTCGTCAGCTTCTTTTCTGGAAAGCCTGGTTTCAGCCTGTGGCTGCTTTGCCGTGGCAGCCGCTTGCGCCGCCAGCACTCCGATAAATAAGGCGAACAGAAAGAGACAGGTCCCACCCAGCAGCCGGCAAATGAGAGTCTTATAATAAGTGCGGGTCAGGGTCGTCCTCGATTCAATCGGGCTCTCACGCCTACCATCATATATTGCATCTATGCGATTGAGCCGGCTTTAAATGCCAAACATGGAACACCCCGAAAGCGACATCCGGCAGCAGGCATTGCAATACTTCCGCCAGGCATACGAGCGCCAGATGAATGGCGAGCTCGACGAGGCCATCGCTCTTTACACCCGCTCCATCGAGGCCTTTCCCACAGCCGAGGCCTATACCTTCCGCGGCTGGACGCATTGCTTCAAAGAAGACCTCAACCGAGCCATTGCCGATTGTCTCGAAGCGATCAAAGTTGACCCCGACTTCGGCAATCCATATAACGATATCGGTGCTTACCTGATTCAATTAGGCAAATGGGATGAAGCCATTCCCTGGCTGGAACAGGCCACCAGCGCCAAGCGCTACGAGTCATACTACTTTCCGCACTTCAATTTGGGCCGCGTCTACGAACACAAGCACGACTGGAAGAAAGCAAAAAAGTACTATAAGCAGGCGGTCGAGATGAATCCTCAGTATGTGATCGCCCTGCGCGCGTTGAAGAGGCTGGAAGGAAAGTGGAATTGAATGCCTCGTTCGGTGAGACGTAGCAAGCTACGTCTCTACGGACGCATTTTTTGACCTGAGATTTCTCCGTGTCTCCGTGCCAGCGGTGAATTGAGTTTGCTTGTCAGCCTGTCTAGCTGACCTTATTTGCGACCCACTCCGCGCACTCTTTTGTCCCTAGACCCCCGCCGACATCGGCCGTTGTTTTCTTCAGGCGCACGGCTTCGAGTACGGCGGCCTCAATCTTTTCCGCTTCCGCGCTCAATCCAAGGTGCTTCAACATCATGGCCGCGGTCAGAATGGCGCCCATGGGATTGGCCACATTCTTTCCTGCCAGGGGCGGAGCTGAGCCGTGTACTGGTTCAAACATCGACGTGCGTCCGGGGTGGATGTTGCCGCTGGCAGCCATCCCCAATCCGCCCTGCAGTGCGGCGGCGAGGTCGGTAATGATGTCGCCGAACATATTATTCGTCACAATCACCTGGAACTGGCGTGGATCGCGCACCATCTGCAGGCACAACGCGTCCACATACATGTGCGAGGCCTCGATGCTCGCGTGAACTTTCTCAGCCGCGACTTCTTTGAAGACCCGCTGCCACAAGCCGTGAGCATAGGTCAGCACGTTGGATTTGTCGCTCATCAAAACTTTTTTCAGTTCATGATTGCGCGCATAGTCGAAGGCGTAGCGGATGATTCGTTCCACTCCCTTGCGCGTATTCACGTCCTCCTGCACGGCCACTTCTTCTGCGGTTCCCTGCTTGAAGACGCCACCCACGTCGCAATACAGGCCCTCTGTATTCTCGCGGATTATCGTGAAGTCCACGTCCTTGGGCTCCACCCCCTTGAGCGGGCACAGGGACGCATCCAGCAATTTTACCGGGCGCACGTTCGCGTATAGATCCATCTTGAAGCGCATGCCCAGCAGAATCTCTTTGGCGTGAATGTTTGTAGGCACACGTGGGTCGCCGAGCGCCCCCAGTAATATCGTGTCAAAATCACGTGACAGCGTGGCAAAACCATCCGCTGGAACGGTGGTCCCGTCTTTTAAATAACGATCGGCAGACCAATCGAACTCGGTCATCTCGACTGGCGCCTTCACCGCTCTGATAACCCGTAGGGCGGCGGCAATCACCTCTTTGCCGATTCCATCTCCAGGCACAACTGCGATCTTCTTTTTCTGCTTCATTTTCAGCTCAGGAAAAACCATATCAGGGGGAGCGGCAGATGGCCAGAAAAACCCGTCAGGATAATCGTGTAGACCCTGGATTCCAGCAAAACGCATGCGACGTCCCTACCCTGCGTGCTATCTCAGCCTTATGAATCGCCTGCGTCCTGATTTGACTATTTATAATCAAATATTGATATGGCTTCCCAAAGCCCACTCTACGAAACCCTGGCCAACTCCGGCGCCCGCATGGGCGAATATCGCGGTGTGCAAACTGCCCTGGCCTGGAAGGAGGCAGCCGCTGAATTCTCTGCGCTGCACTCGGAGGCCGTGGTTTACGATCTGGGCTGGCGCAGCAAGCTGATCATCACCGGCGAAGACCGAGTGCGCTGGATGAACGGTATGGTCACCAATAACGTTCGTGACCTGGCTCTCAATACCGGGGCTTACAATTTTCTCCTGAATCCCCAGGGGCGGATTCAGGCTGACCTTTATGTTTACAATCGAGGTGAGTATCTGCTGGTGGATACGGACGCATGGCAGGCATCTAAACTGCAAGAGATATTCCACAAGTACATCATCATGGATGACGTTGAAGTCTCCGATGCCGGTGACAAGCTGACCAGCATCGGAATCATCGGGAAAAAATCCGCGGCTGTTCTGCAGGCTTTAGGTTTGCCGGCTGATCTTGCCGCTTTGCAGTTGGCAGATGGCGTGGTGGAAAATATTGGCGTCTCGTTGGTGCGTGCTGATAGCGGCGAGAGTTATGAGCTGTGGATGTCGCCGGCAAACGCGGCCACAGTTTGGAATATCCTGGTCCACGGCGGAACCCAACCGATAGGCGCCGAAGCCCTGGAACTGGCCCGCATTGCCGCTGGCGTTCCGCGCTACGGGCAGGACATCAGCGAACGCGATCTGCCGCAGGAGACGGAACAATCGCGCGCACTCAACTTTCGCAAGGGGTGTTATGTCGGCCAGGAGATCGTGGAGCGCATTCACTCTCGTGGCCAGGTGCATCGAAAATTTACGGGATTTCGTTTTACCGGAGCCGCTCCCGCTCCGGGCACAAAGATCGAGTCTAACGGAAAGGAAGTGGGCGAAATCACCAGTGTGGCGTTACTGCCCGTCTCCGGTCAGAGTTCCTCCATCGGCCTGGGTTATATCCGGCGCGAAGTGGGGACCCCTGGCGCTGAAGTTATGGTCAACGGCGCGCGCGCCACGGTCGCGAATTTGCCCTTTGAATCCTTATGAGAGAGAAAAAACACGAGCCTGAGTTTACAGTGACCGACCGGCGCAAGTTTAGCGAATCCGGCGAGCTTCGCCCTGATTCTGAAAAACCCGGCGCGGAACAAAGAGCCCCTGAACCAGAGATCAAAGATGCCCAGGACCAAGCTCCGGAATCCGAGGCCCGGCTGATCGCGACGGTCGAAAAACCGCCGGTTGCGGCGCCGGCAGACTCCACCAATCCGGCGCGAGTAGAGCATTTGCGCGAGGCGCCTCCAGCCACGCCGGCCGAGCACGAAGCCCAGGGCCGCGAATACGATGAGGGCAACAAACGCCTGGATGACATTTTGCGCGAAAAAACCGGCGGACCCACGCAATCCCTGGAGATGACCTTTGAGCGCCTGATTGCCTCGCTCTACATGAGCGCGATGCTGCAACTCGGGCTGATGGCGCCTGAGGGTGAGCAGCCGCGTGCTGATATCCTGGGTGCACGTCAAACCATTGACACCATCGGGCTCCTGAGTGAAAAAACCAAGGGCAATCTGACGCCCGCGGAGCAGAACCTGCTGCAACAGTCGCTGTTCGACTTGCGCATGGCTTACCTCGAACTCACCAATGCCATCACCAAGGCCGGTCAGGGTGGAACCAAAGACGCTCCCGGCGCTGGCTTTGGTCCCGGGCCCATTGTTGGTGCCAAGAAGTGAATGGCCGCCTGACGGTTCTAGGCAGCGGCACCTCCATGGGCGTTCCCACGCTGGGTTGCGGTTGCAAGGTCTGCACTTCTTCTGATCGGCATGACAATCGTACGCGGCCCTCGATTGCGATTGAGTATGCCGGTCATGTGGTCCTCATCGATACCACGCCCGATTTCCGCGCCCAGGCTATCCGTGAAAAACTCGGACGCGTGGACGCCATCCTCTATACTCACGCCCACGCCGACCATATTTTGGGCCTCGATGACGTTCGTCCTCTCAGCTTTCGCAACGTGGAAAAAATTCCGTTGTACGCGTATCCCGATACAGCGCGGCAGATCAGAAAGTCATTTAACTACATTTTTGAACCCGATCCCGATTACACCACGCTGGCGCGCGTCGAGTTGCTTCCCCTGAATGGCGAACTGGCTTTGTTTGGAGCGCGCTTTCTTCCTATCAAGCTCCTGCACGGCAAGGCTGAGATATACGGCTACCGCTTTGGACGCGCCGCCTATCTCACCGATTTCAGTGAGGTTCCAGAAGATTCGATGTCTCAGCTCCGCGACTTGGACATCTTGTTTCTTGATGCGCTGCGTCATCGCCCGCATCCTACGCACTCCAACGTGGAAAACTCGTTGCGTCTGGTCGAACTATTACGCCCCAAACAGGCTTTCTTTACTCACATCTCTCACGACCTGGGTCACGAGGAAACTAATGCGTCGCTCCCCCCCCATGTCAGGCTCGCCTACGACGGGCTGAAATTGGAGTTTGAGATCTACTGACACCATGCGTATCTTCCACAGTCTCGCGGAGGTGCCCGCCGGCTTCGGCAGCACGATTGTAAGCGTCGGCAACTTTGACGGGGTGCACCTGGCGCACCAGAACGTCTTGCAAGAGGTGGTAACACGGGCGAAAGCCCGGAGCGTAACTGGGTACGGAGCCGGAACCGGCACAAAGACCGGGCCGGCAAAATCTCTGGCTATAACCTTTGAGCCGCATCCCGCGCGTATTTTGCGTCCCGATGCTGCGCCCAGGCTGATTACGCCACTGCCTATCAAGCTGAAGCTGCTGGAAAAGACGGGATTGGATGCCGTGTTGGTACTGCCTTTCACCCGCGATTTTTCCGTCACCCCGCCGCGCGAGTTTGCCCGCGAGATTTTACGCCAGCGGCTCAAGGCGGACGAGGTGCACGAGGGCGACAATTTCCATTTTGGACATAAGGCTGAGGGCAACATTGACCGTCTGGCGCAGTTCGGAAAAGAATTCGGATTTGAAGTGATTACCTATCCTGAGCAGAAGATTCGTGGCATCCCCGTCTCCAGCAGCCAGATTCGCGCTCTGGTTGAGCGTGGCAATACCGCTCAGGCGCGGCACCTTTTGGGCCGCATTTTTTCCATCACTGCTCCTCCCGGCCGCGGGCGCGGTTACGGACACAAGTACACCGTGCCCACCATCAATCTCAGCCGCTATGAAGAGCTGGTTCCCACCGATGGCGTTTACATCACGCGCACTATCATCAACGGCGAGTGCTTTGATTCCGTCACTAATATCGGCAATCGTCCCACCTTCGGCGCCGATTCCTTCGCTATAGAAACCCACCTGTTGAACTTTCATCCTATTGATCTCACCGCAGAGACTCCGGTCGAAATCTTTTTTCTGCGCCGCCTGCGTGAGGAGATTAAGTTTCCCTCGGTTGAGGCCCTGCGCGAGCAGATCGCCAAAGACGTGCTCCGCAGCCGCCGCTACTTCCGCTCACTAAAATCTTTCTCTCAGGTCTAGAGAATAAGGGTACAATCTGCGCTTCGCCTTCCATTCATGGCTGCAACCTCCATCTCATTCTCCAGCGTAACCCCGGCACAACGACGCACCCTGATCGCTGCTGCCCTGGGCTGGCTGCTTGATGGCTTTGACGTCATGCTCTACGCCCTGGTCATTACCGCCATTGTCGCCGACTTCGGCATCACCAAGGCCACCGCGGGCAAGATTGCCACGCTCACTCTGCTGGCTTCAGGCATCGGCGGCGTGTTCTTTGGATTCGTTGCCGACCGCATTGGCCGCACCAAGGCCCTGATGCTCAGCATTCTTACTTACTCGCTATGCTCCTTTGCTTCTGGACTTGCGACTTCTGTCGCCATGCTGGCGGTCTTCCGCTTCATTTTAGGACTAGGCATGGGCGGCGAGTGGAACACTGGAGCAACCCTGGTGGCGGAAACCTGGCCTGCAGAGCTGCGCGCCAAGGCTATCTCTGTCGTCCAAAGCACGTGGGCGCTGGGATATGCCGCAGCCGCCCTGGTCTCGGGCTTTCTTTTAAAATATTACGACTGGCGGAAAGTTTTCTTTGTTGGAGTGCTGCCCGCGCTGATCGTCTTCTGGATCCGCAAAGACGTTCCCGAATCGGAGATGTGGCTGGAACGCAAGCATGGAACCGCGGCCACACCCAACACAAAGTTTTCCGAGATCTTTTCGCGGCCTTATCTAAAAACCACCATGGCCCTGCTCTTCATGAACTTCTTCGGCATGTTTGCCTGGTGGGGCCTGTTCACCTGGATTCCCAGCTATTTACAGCTACCAGTTTCCAAAGGCGGACGCGGCTTCGATATTTCACTGATGACCATCATGCTGGTCGCCCTGAACCTGACCGGCATGTTTCCCGGCTATGGCACCTTTGGCTGGGTCGCGGACAAGCTAGGCAGAAAGAAATCCTGCGTGTTGTATACGCTGTTGGCCTCACTTCTCGTTTTGCTCTACGCCCGCGCCACCGATCCTCGCATGCTCTTGCTGCTGGGCACGCCGGTTGCGTTCTTCGCCACCGGATTTTTCTCCGGCTCCGGCATTATCGGCAGCGAGGTCTACCCCACCCGGGTTCGCGCCCGCGCCCTCGGCTTTACCTACAACGGCGCCCGGACGATCAGTTCTATTGCTCCCACCGTCATCGGATACTTCGGCCAGAAGTATGGCTTGGGCAGCGCCTTCTATCTTTGTTCCGCATCCCTTTTTCTTTCCATGCTCAGTGCCACGCAATTGCCGGAAACCGAGGGGAAGATTTCGGAATAGATTTTTCGAATAAAGACTCAACCCACAACGGTCGATTTTTTCGCCACCGCCGAATTTCCCTGCGGTGCTTGCACCACCACCGTTGCCGCTAGCACCAGGACGATTCCCAGAATCTGCAACCATCTCAAATGCTCCGCCAAAAACGTGGCTGCAATCAGAATGGTGAACACCGGCTCCAGGCAACTGGTTACGATGGTGCGTGTGGGGTCCAGATGGCGCAGCCCGGCGTAATAAAACGAAAACGGAACCAGCATCGAGGTAAACGCGAAGATGCTCAGGAAAACCCACTGCTCGCGGGAATAGTGGGCGGCCACAATCTTCCACGGCGGATTCACCACAATCCAGAACAACGAAGTGCCCAGCAATGTATACACGATCACCTGCCAGTGATCGTGGCGGCTGAGCAGTCTGCCTCCGTAAACGGTATAGAACGAGAATGAAAAGGCCGCCAGCAGTGACGCCCCAACACCCTTCCAGGCAAGCTGCAAGCCCGATTCCCGGCTGATGCCAATCACCAGCACGATTCCCGCGATAGCCGCTCCTACACCAACAATTCTGGGAAGAGTTGCTCTTTCGTGCCCGCGGAAAACCATGTAGAGCAGCACCCAGACTGGGGCCGTGTATTGCACGATGATGGCAATCGAGACCGAGGTCACCGAGATGGCGTAGTAATAGAAAAAATTCGCGCCCGCCACTCCCAGCATTCCCAGCGCCATGCAGCGCAAGGCATCACTCCGGTTCATGGCAAAGGACTTTGCACCGCGCGTGAGCAGCAGCAAAAAGGCAAGCACCAGAAAAGAGATTGTGACCCGGCCCTGGGAAAGTATCTTCACATCCAGCGACTGGAGTGGTGGCAGCCCCAGGATGCTGTGCCCGCTGAACATTGCTTTGCCCAGGTTGGCGGAAATCCCCCAGCACAAGGCTGCAGCCGCGATATAAAAATAACCGCGCCAGGGATGTAGGGGCCGGTTGGCTGTAGTGTTATTCAGAGAGCATCTTTTCAAGCCGCTCCGGATCAAAACCAATCATCACTTTTTCGCCCACAACAATCGTTGGCGTCGAGCGGCTTTGATACTTTTCCACCAGTTCACGCACCGCAGCGAAATCGTTGCGCACGTCGCGTTCTTCGAATGGTATCCCTCTCTCCGAGAGGTAGGCCTTGGCCCAATCACAGGGCGGTCAACCAGCCTGGCTGAACATGATTATGGTTTTTTGTTTCATAGCGCACCAGACTAACAAATTCCGGCAAAAGATGCAGAATTTAATCCCATGGAGTAGTAACCGCAACACAACGAAGTTCATAGTAATCTCATCAACACTCAGCAAAGGAGGGGTTCTGATGTCCAATGTTCCTGATGAATTCTCGCGGCGGCAATTTGTTGCCAAGGCTGGAGCTGTTGCAGTCGCCATGACTGTTCCCGTTCTTGCAGAACAGACACAAGACAAGCAACCTGGCGGACCGCAATCCCAAGAACCTGAAGTCACCGCGACCGAAGATCTCATGCGTGAACATGGCGTCTTGCGGCGTGCGTTGCTCGTCTATCACGAGACCGTGCCTAAATTGCGGCTGATCTCTTTCGCGTCTTCGGAGAGGAGTATCACGAGAAGATGCTGGAAGAGCAGCATATCTTTCCCGTGGTGCGCAAGATGAAGGGTGAGGCGGCAAAGTATCCTGACATTCTTGTTCTCCAGCACAATCGCGGCCGTGAGATCACCGGCTACATACTTACCGTCACCAACCGCGCCATAATTGGCGCGGGCAGCGCAGACCCGCTGGCGCGCGCTTTCGAGAGCATGGTCCGCATGTACCAGCAC
>QIAW01000322.1 GCA_003225655.1 Acidobacteriota bacterium | reverse complement strand
ACTTTTTCTTTCTCAAGCCCTGTTCTCCGATTCTCTTCATGGGCTAAATGCTAAGTGCCAAATGCTAAACGCTTTTCACTGTTGCCTGCTTCTCCAGAAAACTGAACGCGCTTGAGAACTTGTTGTTGACGTCGCCCTGTTTTTCGCCGTCAATTTCCAGCAGCAGGGGAAGGCCATGGTGCGCAGAGCGCAGCAGCGAGGTACACTCGCCCCAATCCACTTTTCCCTCTCCCGGCCAGAGGTGCGAATCCTGCATGCCTGCGTTGTCGTGCAGGTGGGTAGAGTAAGTGTTGTGTTTCATGACATCGAATGCCTGCAACACCGTGCTCATGATGTGGGCGTGTCCCGCGTCGAAGCAAAAACCTACGTCATCCAAATGCGCCGTGTTGACGAATTCGACCAGCTTTTCAGGCGTGGAGAGCTCATTGGGGATATTTTCCAGCAGTACTTTCACACCCAGCGGCTTGGCGAAGGCGCGCAGGTGTTCCACCGAGGTCATGGCAGCATCGAACTTGCGCTCATCGAAGCTCTCATTGCCGTTGCCCAAGTGCTGCACCAGAAAGCGGAAGGGCATGTGCTCGGCGCACTCCAGGGCGCGCTTGATCTCATCGGTGGCCTCGATCTGGCGCTTGCGGTCGGTCTCAACAATATTGATGGGCTCCATGGGGCCGCGCCCAAACTCTTCTTCATCGTAGAACATGGGCGAATGCAGTGAGTGCGGCTTGACGTTATTGCTCTTGAACCAGGCGGCGAGTTCGCGGATATGCGCGCGGTCATGATAGTTGAAGTGGGCGCGCGCGCAAAAGATTTCAATGGCTTCGGCGCCCGAGCGCGCCAAGCCATCGAGCAGCCCGGGATGCAGCCGCTGGCGCACATAAACGTAAGTGGATGCCGCGCGAATCATCAGTAGCCAACTGCCTTTCCTTCGTTGCGAGCATCGCTCGCGCCCAGCCGTTCTCCCGTTTTGGGATCAACCATAATACACTCCCCGTCGCTCCAGGCTTCGCTGAAAACGACCTTGTGCCCGCGCTGCTCGAGCAACCGGATGGTATCGGCAGAGAAGCCGGTCCGCTCCATGCGGATTTCATCGGGCAGCCATTGATGATGAAAGCGCGGAGCGTTCACCGCCTCCTGAATGTGCAGGCCGTAGTCGATGACGCCGGTGGGAGTCATGGAGGAAAGCGGACGCTTGTTGCCACCAACGGCGTTGGCCTCACCTTGAACCAATCCGTAGGCATTGGGCGCGCCGGGCTTGGAGCTGAAGTCATCCATCTCGTCGTTGAGCAGAAAGCCGAGGCCCTCGGCGGTCACGCGTGAACCAAAAAGGTCGTTCAGCGTGGTGGTAACTGCAACCGCGTTCCCTTCTTTGTCAATCACAGAGTAGTGCGTGGTGTTATCGGAGTCGTGGCCGCCCAGGGCAGCGCCAAGCGCTGAAACCCGATCCAATTCGTTGAAGACGTTCGACGGACGCTTTAGCTGCGCGCTCACACTGGCGCGATTGCCATTGATGCTTTCGCGCCAGGCGTCGGCGTACTTTTTATCGAGCAACTGGGCGACAGGAATTTTCGCGAAGTCAGGATCGCCGAGAAATTCGGCGCGGTCCATGTAAGCGCGCCGGAAGGCCTCAACCGTCCAGTGAATGGAATCGGCGGAGCGGTTGCCCATGCTGCTGAGCGGCACCGGCTCGAGAATTAGGTTCCATGCAACGCCGCCCGCTCTTTGACCTCGTAGCTGGCCAGATCTTCCACCGTCATCAATCCGCCGCCCTTCTGGACGGCGGCGGCGAGTTCGTGCGCCATGGCGCCATGATAGAAATCGTCGGGATCTTTTGCGATGCGCTCCAGGGTGCGCGCCAGCTCCGGCTGCCGGAAGATATCGCCGTATTCATAGCGCTCCCCATGCCGCTGTGGGTTGCGGAGGAAGATTTCTTTCGACGCGGGAAACTCACCGAGAAAATCATCGCTATTAAAGTCGTGGGCCTCGCTGTAACTGAGCTCAAAGCCCTGGCGTGCCAGCCGTATGGCCGGCGCCATCACCGTTGCCAGCGGCAGCTTGCCCCATTTTTTCTGCGCATACGCCATGCCTTTGACCGATCCGGGAACGGCGATGGCTTTGTATCCAATAAGGCTGGTATGTTCACTTACGTTCCCGTGGGCATCGAGAAACATGTCGTGGGTGGCGGCGGCGGGGGCTTTTTCGCGGTAATCCAAAAAGTGGGTTGTGCCGTCGGCCATGCGAATCAGCATGTAGCCGCCTCCGCCAATGTTGCCCGCCTGGGGATGCACCACCGCCAGCGCAAACCCGGTGGCCACGGCAGCATCAATGGCGTTGCCGCCGCGCTTCATGATTTCCACGCCGGCTTCAGAGGCATACCTGCTCACGCTCACCACCATGGCATTGCGCGCATGCACCGGATGGGCAATGGGATGAGCGGCAGCCCACAGGGCAGACGGAAGCGCTGCGCAGAGCGCAATCCAAAGCAGAGCGGCGAAAGCTTTCAGAATCTTGCGTTTGTAAGCGGAGATCATGCGAATTGTCGGGTCGGAGGTAGGCACGCCAGAGTGCGCCGTTAGGACCTTTGGATGACCCTTTGAGGCTAGCCTAGGGAGAGGGAGGGAGTCAAATGGCTGAGGTTCGCAGATGGCTTGGCTACAGGAGGTATCAACGCCCTTTTCCCGAACGAAGAAATGGTGCAGCGCCGCGACCTTCTGCTGGCCCGACTGCGCTCCCGCGGTGCTCTGACCATGGAGATTGCCCCAGGCAAGCTCTCAACCAACCTGGTGAATCATTATTTGGATGTGAAAGAGAGAAGCTTGATTTAAAGGCAGCTTTTAACTCTTAGCGCTTAGCCAGGAAAAACCTTTGCCGCAGATGAACGCAGATAAACGCAGATCTTTTTGGGTCTGTCATCCTGAGCCGCGCTCTTTGCGGCGAAGGGCCTCGGATGAGATTGGAACCGCATAGGGCTTCAACGTCTTCAACGGCTCGATTGCGAGTACAGCAATTATGAAACCGGCTTAATGACGCAGATCTTTTTCGAGTTTGTCATCCTGCTCCGCACAATCTGTGAAATCCGCGGTCGGCCTTTGTCTCGGACTGAGATCTTTTTCCGATGTTGAGATGAGTGCGGAGCCCACTCGGCAAAGTGACGTAATCACACAGGGAGGCAATCCTCGTCACAGCCCGACTGAGGGGAGAGATGCTTCTGTGCTAATGTAAAAGCGAATCGAGGAAGAAGGGTTGATGCTACTGGCGGCCTTTATGTTGAACCTGGCTCCTGAAGTGATTGCCGCGCTGGTTGCCTTTGCCGGCGCCGTCGCACTATTCGTCTACCGCAAAAATCGCGAGGAGAAATCCATCAACAAGGGCGTGCTGGCAGAGATCAAGAGGCTGCTGGATGTGATTCAACGACACAAAAGATGGTGGGAAGGACGTATTCAGGCCAAGGACACAAACTATCCGCTGATTCCTTTTTCCCACGTCGTTTATACCAAGCAGGTAGCTAACGTTGGCGCGTTGAAAGGCAGCCTGGTGGTAAGAGCGGTCCAATTCTACGGCTACCTCGATTTCCTCAATGCGCTGCAGGCGTCGCGGCCGCAGTACATTGCCGCGGGCAAATCCCCGGACTTCGACCAGGTTTACGATGGAGCGCTGAAAGAATTGCTCGACCAACACCAGATCTATTCCCGGACGCGCTGCATGACTATCAGCAGGTGATGCGCTTCATGCAGCAGAAAGAATTCCAGCCACTGGACGAGTGTCATCTCGCCGAAGCGAGAATGCACGGCGCTCCGCGACAACTCAGCCTCTGATAATTCCTGAACGCGTTCGAGCAGTTCCACGCGCAATGCTCGCAGGCGGGTAAGCACTTCGCTTGCAGGCAAAGCGGCCCAGGGCGGCCATTGAGGATCAGTTTCGGCCGCATAACGGGCCAGCAACGGCTTATCTTCATTTCGAATGCGTTCGATCCGCTCCAGAAACATTTCGTGATAACGAGCCAGGTGGGCAAGGTTCTCGCGCGCGGACCATTTTTCCGGATTCGGTCTGCGGTTGAGTGACTCCTCGGAGACTCCGGCGAGGATCGTTGGCAGGCAATCGAGCTGCGTTCTTAGACGAATTGCGGTTGACTCAGGCAGGCCCATCGGTTTAACAGTATCATCGTCATCCAGCGTATGTGGCAAAATGGGTCCTATTGTGAATATATCTCTCGTGCGATGCCAGTGTGGCACTCAAATCCCATTCTGGGAATTGACTGCAAATAAGTTCTTCATGAATTAACAGAAATTTGACATGGATTTGACATCGGGATTCCCAACGGATGGTAGTCTCTCCGTCACGGGAGCAGCTTGGATTAGTTTTCAATCCTGAAAAGCTGGTTTTCGTTGAAGCCTCTTCGTCTTTACTGGTTCGGGTGGGGCCGTTCTTAAAAGAGAAAATTGCTGCACACTCTCCACGGTGATATCTCATCACCTCACTATCGTGGACTGTAAGGAAATTTTCTCGCCTGTTATTTTCCACCTAGTTTTTTCTCTCAACCTACATTTCGAAAGTTAACGAACTCATGGAGAACGATGGTATGAGCAAATTACTCATTAAGCGGTTTCTTCAACTGACTCTGCTCGCAGTCTTCACGCTGGCTGGGAGCCTGGCGCTCCGCGGCCAGGACCAGGACAAAGGGGATGGCCGAGATGACATCGATCGGCGATTGACCCACGTTTTGGCTAACGCCGGTTTCACCGGAAGAATAGAATCCACCCTTTTACCGCGACTTGGCAGACAGCTTAACCCGGCCATGGCGAAGGTCGGCCAAATGCTTTGGTTCGATACGATCACGGGTTTACATGATGACAATACCTGCGGGGGCTGCCACGCTCCGGCGTTCGGATTTGGCGATGGCCAGTCCATTGCTATTGGCATCCAGAGCAATGGGATTGTAGGCGTGTTCCACAAACGCGAAGGCCCGCACAACCAGAGACGGACCCCTAAGGCCCTGAACATCGCGTTCTTGCCTGCCTTGATGTGGAATGGGCGCTTCAATTCTATTTCTGGAGATCCTTTTGACAATTCGCAGGGATTCATGTTCCCGCTGCCTGAGGGGACGACGCGGTTCCCACCTCATGATCCAATCATCAAACATTTGGCGCAGGCTCAAGGAGAGATGCCACCAACCGAGCTGACCGAGGTTGCAGGGTACACCGGAACCAAAGGAACTCCGTTTTCACTGGGACCCGATTTCGACCAGTTCGATGATGGCAAAGGATCTCCTATCCCCTGACCGGATGCTTCTGGATCGCGTAACGATCCAATTCGCGCAGTGGTTTTACAGCGCTTAAACTCAATTCCCGCCTATCGGAAGCTATTCGGGAGGGCTTTTCCCGAGGTTGCCGCGGGCGCGCCCATAGATTTCTCGATGTTCGGACGGGCGATTGCGGAGTTTGAGTTCGCGCTGACCTTTGCCAACGCGCCGATTGATCAGTTTGCCCGCGGCGACCTGGACGCCATGACTCCTGCCGAAAAAAGGGGAGCGCTGATTTTCTTCGGCAAGGGCCGATGCGTTGAATGTCATTCCGTGGCAGGGAAGGCCAATGAGATGTTCACCGACTCCCAGGAGCGGAACATCGGTGTTCCTCAGATTGCTCCTTTCTTCGGCGTCGGCAAGGGCGATACCATCTTCGATGGACCCAACCAGGACGAGGACTTCGGATTGGAGCAGATCACGAACAACCCGGCTGATCGGTATCACTTCCGGACCGCTCCCTTGCGGAACCTGGCGATCCAACCGGCGTTTTTCCATAACGGCTCTTTCACGCGCCTGGAAGATGCGGTTCGCCACCATCTGAATGTCTTCGAGTCGGCTCGGAACTATGATCCGGTTCGCGCGGGGGTAGAGAGGGACTTGAGGCAGCGGGTTGGACCGATCGAGCCAGTGCTGGCGACCGTAGATCCGATCCTTGCAACCCCCATCAACCTCACCGACGCTGAATTCGATGATCTGACTGCATTTGTTCGCAACGGTCTGCAGGATAAACGGGTTAACAAAGAGAACCTATGCAGACTTATCCCTGATTCAGTGCCCAGCGGTAGACCCTTGTTGAAGTTCGTGAATTGCCCGAAAGACAAAGATAAATGATTTTCGCGCTCTCTCTCCTTTGAAACAGACGAGAGCTAAACAAAAATGAAAGGCAATACTTCATTTTGAACTGTGAGCCTTTGGCTTCGCGCCAAAGGCTCTTTTAATTTCTTAAGGCCGGCGCTGGGGATCCAGGAATTGTCATCCAGGCTTTGACTCTGGAATGTCCATCGAGACTTCCAATTGCCGTCTCTAATCGCCAACCAAATAGGAAGTCAGCTAAAGCCCTTCCGCCAGGCAGACCTGCACAACCGTTGGCTAACTCGCCGCGGCGTGGGCCAGGGTTGCCGTGAGCTTCTCAACCGCGGGAAAAGACTCGGGATCAACGGCGGTGCGATCCGGAGGCTGCGACTTGGTCTGCAGCGCCTTGACCATCAGCTCAAGCGCAAGGCCGGCGGTGGGCGGATTGATGATGGAGGCGGTTAGCAACCCGCGGCGAATCCATTCCTTGCCCGCTCCCGGACAGCAATCACAACCTATATATGG
>QIAW01000321.1 GCA_003225655.1 Acidobacteriota bacterium | reverse complement strand
ATCTGCTGCTCGAGGCGGTGCGGTTGCTGAAAGTCGCTAGCGAAGTCCGCGAGCGTCATAACCGGCGCTTCCAATACCTGATGATTGACGAATACCAGGATACAAACCGCCCGCAGTACGAGCTCATGCTCCTGCTCGGCGGCCAGCACCAGAACGTTTGCGTCGTCGGCGATGAGGACCAATCCATTTATTCCTGGCGCGGCGCCGACATTCGCAACATCCTGGAGTTTGAGCGCGACTTCCCCAAGGCGAAGACGATCCGCTTGGAGCAGAACTACCGCTCCACACAAAACATCCTGGAAGCAGCGTCTGCGGTTGAGGGCCATGACAGCGAAAACGAAGCCCTGTTCGTGGCTGACTCGATATCCAACCACCTGCGCGAGGCAGCGGCCACGAATGACGAGACGCGTGTGGCGGTGCTCTACCGCACCAACGCCCAATCGCGGTTGTTTGAAGAGGCGCTGCGCCGCTACCAGTTGAAGTACAACGTGGTGGGCGGGTTTTCGTTCTATGAGCGCGCCGAGATCAAAGACATGATCTCATATCTGAAGCTGATCCAGAACCTCGATGATTCCATCGCGCTGCTGCGGGTGATCAATACTCCAGTGCGTGGCATTGGCAAGACTACGGTCGAGACCGTGGAGCGCATCGCCCTTGAAACCGGGCTTTCATTGTGGGCGGCGATCGGACATGCCATCCAGCAGAAGCTTCTACCAGCCCGGGCGCTGGCGGGGCTGCAGAACTTTAAAGAGATCATCGAAGATGCGCGCCCGATGCTGACAGGAGAGTTCGAGAAGCGACTCCGCTCAGACAACGTGCCGGACGCAGAGGAGTCTCAGGAGGCTTCCGTTTCTGCTCCTGCTTCGGTCTCCACTCCGGACGAGCAAATTGCATTTGACCCAACGGCTTTTGATCCAGCTTCTTTTAACGCTTTCGAAGCTGAGAGCGAGGAGCAGGGAGCCGCCGACACACTGGAACCGCCTAAGACTTCTGCAGGAGAAGATGCGTCTACGGCGGAACCACTGACGGTCGCTGGGAGTTCCACAGCGGCGATCCTGAAGTTTCTGCTCGACCGCACGCGCTATATCAAAGTCCTCGAAGAAGAAGATACCCCCGACGCCTACTCGCGCATTGAGAACCTGCGGGAACTGGTGAACGCGGCCGTGGATTCGCGAGAGCGGGGTGAGACCCTGGCTGAATTCCTCGACCATGCCGCCCTGGTGAGCGATGCCGACCAGTATGACGCCAGCGCGCAGGTCACGCTGATGACGCTGCACTCGGCCAAGGGCCTGGAGTTTCCCTTGGTTTTTTTGGCTGGCATGGAAGAAAATCTCTTCCCCCACTCACGAACTTTGCTGAATCCAAGCGAGCTAGAGGAAGAGCGCCGTCTCTGTTACGTGGGTATGACGCGCGCCATGAATACATTGATTCTGACGCGCGCCCACTACCGTCGCCGCTACGGCACGGATATGCCGGAGCCCACGGTGGCCTCGCGCTTTCTCGAAGAGGTTCCGCCGCACCTGCTGGAGGACTTGGGATCGCGCAGCCAGCGTCCGAGTGTTTCGCGAATGTTCTCGCAGATGACCGCGGAAGGCGCTCACTACAACTACGAAGATGAAGACCAGAGCGCAAGCGGTTCGCGGTTCGTCGCACGCCTACGGGCAGGGCAAGAAGAGAACCAGCTATACCGGGCCGACGTACAACTCCATTGAAAATATCGCCGAGTTCTTTGCCTCGCGCGGCAAGAAGTTCACTGCCCCCAAGATTGCACAGGCGGCACCCGCGGGCCGCAAAGGCTTCAAACCCGGACAACGTGTGCGCCATCCGAAATATGGCGAAGGGACAGTATATAAGCGCGAGGGCGAAGGCGACGAGGCCAAGATCACGGTACAATTCCCCCGAGTCGGATTGAAGAAGCTGGTGGAAAAGTACGCGCAGTTGGAAAAGGCGTGAAGGCAGTTCTCAGTTCTCAAAAAAGGTTAAGTTGATCTTATCTACAAAAACAAGGCAGTAATTACGGTTTTGATTTATCCTGTTAGATTCAATTGCAAAATAATCTACGAGAGAGTTCATGGCCAATACTAAGAAACTGAGCAAAGAAGAACGCAAGAAAGCAAAGCGGACGGCGCGCAAGAAGGCCGCTCCCAAAGCCAAGCGCACCACGCCCCGCGGCTCGACCAAGCGCAAGATGAAAAAGATGGTGCGGGGAACGGCCAAACGCTAGTCTAGTCATCAGTCCTCGGCTCGCAGTCGTCAGGTGACAATGAACGGGCATCTGATGACTGACAACCAGGGATTCGAATTCTACGAAAGCGGGGTAACGCATCCTGGCCGGACAACTTTTCGCCAAGAAATCCATCGACAAGCTGATCTCGGATTCCGAGAACCCGGAGAAGCGGCTCAAGAAGACCCTGGGACCGTGGTCGCTGACCGCACTGGGTATTGGCGCGATCATTGGCTCAGGTATTTTCGTGCTCACAGGCACGGCAGCGGCGGGAGAGCACTTCGAGGTGCCCTCCATCTTTCACGCGCAGGTGATGGACCTGTTCCTCAATCTTGTGCGCTACGGCCACATCAGTGGAAGCGTTCTGCACGGAAGGCCTCCGGCGGGTCCGGCGATTGCGGTTTCTTTCATTCTCGTGGCGATTGCCTGCAGCTTTGCCGGACTCTGTTACGCCGAACTCGCTTCGATGATTCCCATCGCGGGAAGCGCCTACACCTACTCCTATGCAACGCTAGGTGAGATTCTTGCCTGGATCATTGGCTGGGATCTGATCTTGGAGTATGCCGTCAGCAACGTTGCGGTAGCGGTCGGTTTCGGCGGCTATTTGAAAGATCAACTGGCGCAGTTTGGCCTTGGAATTTCGGATAAATGGTCGACCCCGGTCTGGGCCTCCGGGCAGTGGACCGGTGCTTATTTCAACGTCCCCGCTTTTCTGGTGGTGTTCGTCCTGACTGTGTTGCTGGTGCGCGGAGTCAGGGAGTCCGCCGGCGCAAACAATGTCATGGTGGCCATCAAAATCGGCGCCATCCTCGTCTTTTTGGTTGTAG
The DNA here is from genome assembly GCA_003225655.1 of Acidobacteriota bacterium. Taxonomy (GTDB): domain Bacteria; phylum Acidobacteriota; class Terriglobia; order Terriglobales; family Acidobacteriaceae; genus QIAW01. Next base: position 2,454 of record QIAW01000321.1, on the reverse strand, counting down.
GCGGCATGCTGGTGAACCCGACCAACTGGCATCCTTTTGCTCCCGCCGGTTTTGCGGGAATCATAAGCGGTGGCGCCATTATTTTTTTCACTTATATTGGATTCGACTCTGTTTCCACCGCCGCCGAAGAGGCCCGCTCGCCACAAAAAGATATTCCTTTCGGAATCATTGCTTCCTTGATCATCTGTACCGTGCTCTACGTGGGCGTGGCGGTGGTACTGCTGGGCATGATGAAGTATTCGGCATTCATCTCAGGCGACGCGGCCAATGCTCCTGTCGCTTATGCCTTGAAGGTGCTGGGCGCGCGGCCTGCCTTCCGCGTGATCATCATTGTGGGCGCGCTGATGGGCATGATTTCCTCTCTGCTGGTCTTTCAGTACGGTCAAACCCGCATATGGTTTGCCATGTCGCGCGATGGCTTGCTGCCCCGCATCTTTTCCACGGTACATCCGCGGCTGAAGACCCCATACTGGTCGTGCTGGATTGCCGGAGCCGCCGTAGGAATCCCAGCGGGAATTGTGGATATTGGCGATGCGGCTGACCTGTCTAATATCGGCACTTTATTTGCTTTTGTGCTGGTTGCATTGGGCGTACTTTTCCTGCGGCGCACGCAACCCGAGCGCCCACGCGGCTTCCGAGTCCCCTTCGTTCCCCTGTTCCCCATCATCTCCGTCACTTTGTGTGTGGCGTTGATGTCAGGATTGCTGCTCATCACCTGGGTGCGGTTCTTTGTCTGGCTGGGAATTGGATTGTTAATCTACTTCATGTATAGCCGGCGGCACAGCGAGTTTGCCGGCACTTCTACCACGCCTCCGAGTCCTTCGTCATGAGCTTCGGCTTGCTGTTGGGTTGTTGAGATGAGCGATTTCATTCATCGGCTTCCCAAGGCCGAGCTTCATCTTCACCTGGAGGGCTCGGTGGAACCGGCAACGCTGGCGGAGCTGAGCCGCCGCCATACGACGCCTCTTCCCTTTTCAGGAAACAAATATGAGCAGGCCAGCGAAGGCTTGCCTGTGCTCTCGGAAGACGAGGTGCGGGCACTCTATCAGTACAAGGATTTCCTTGGGTTCCTCATGGCCTTTAAGGCGGTCACCGAGCGCCTGCGGACCGCCGACGATTACGAGCTCATCACCTATCGCATGATGGAGCGCCTGCGCGCGCAAAACGTTCTGCACGCAGAAGTGTATGTGAGTGTAGGCGTTGTGCACTGGCGCGGACAGGAGTTCAGCGAAGTTTTTCGCGGCATCGAGGCCGGGCGCGGGCATGGAGAGAAAGATTTTGGCGTCTCGCTGCTTTGGATCTTTGACGCGGTGCGTCACTTCGGGCCGGATGCGGCACAGCGCGTGGTGGAAGAGGCTGTGCGCTGCCGTGAGCAGAGCGCGAGCGTCATCGGCTTTGGCATTGGCGGCGATGATGAGCGCCGCGGCCCCCCTGAGCTCTTCCGCGAAGTCTACCGCAGCGGCCGCGAGCGCGGACTGCGGCTCACGGCGCACGCTGGCGAGGCTGCCGGGCCGGAATCGGTGTGGGGCGCGATCAATCTTGGCGCCGAGCGCATTGGCCACGGCCTGAACGCCTGGCAAGACCGCGAGCTGATGGCGGCCCTTGTAGAGCGGCAAATTCCGGTGGAAATCTGCCTCAGCAGCAATCTGCGGACCGGTTGCTGCGCGGCGGCGAATAAGCATCCGCTGAAGACCTATTTTGATGTGGGGGTAATGGTCACGTTGAATACCGATGATCCCGCGATGTTTGAGACCTCATTGGAGCAGGAGTATGGACTGGCACAGAAGGAGTTCGGCTTCAGCGATGAGCAATTACGCGAGATTGCGCGTAACTCGTTTGAGGCATCGTTTTTACCTGCGGAAAAGAAGCTGCAATTCCTCGACATGGTTGATGCATTTAGCTGAATCCCGCAAAAACCTGCTCTGCCGCGCCGATGGTCGCCTGAATGTCGGCTGCGGTATGCGCTGTACTCATGAAGGCCGCCTCAAATTGCGAGGGCGGCAGGTAGATGCCCTGCTCCAGCATAGCGCGATGGAAGCCGGCGAATTTCTTGGTGTCAGATTTGGCGGCTGACGTCCAATCGGTCACAGGCTGATTGCAGAAGAACCAGGTGAACATCGCGCCCACGCGGTTGGCTTCGAGCGGAATTTGTTTCTTGCGGGCGGATTGTAAAATGCCGTCCACCAAAGCCGTGGAGCTCTTCTCCAGTTGCGCGTAGACCTCCGGATGCTGGCGCAGATAACGCAGCGTGGCCAGCCCCGCGGCCATGGCCAGCGGATTGCCAGAGAGCGTGCCCGCCTGGTACATCGGCCCCAGCGGCGCGACCAGGTTCATGATCTCGGCTTTGCCACCGTAGGCGCCTACGGGCAGGCCGCCGCCGATGATCTTTCCCAAAGTAGTAAGGTCGGGCTGAATGCCAAAGAGCGCCTGCGCGCCACCGTAACCCAGACGAAA
>QIAW01000320.1 GCA_003225655.1 Acidobacteriota bacterium | reverse complement strand
CCTGGTTGTTGCTTCAGACCAGCGGCCCGCGCCTACTAACAACAGCAGCGCGATCGCAATTAACCCGCTGTGTGGCAGCAATACCGTTTCATACGTCACATAGCTGCCCGTGACTACGGCGCGTAATTGATCGCGCAGATTGAAGTGCGCAGAGAGTCCAGCGTTCCAGTAAGAGGGATCATAATGTGGTGGATAGGTGCCGGCCACTGGAGTGGCGAATTCGTACACTGCCGGCGTCTGGAAAATTTTCCTGGTTGGATGCTGCGGTGTTCCGCCGGCTGGGTCTTCCCCTTGCCAGTTAAAAAATG
>QIAW01000043.1 GCA_003225655.1 Acidobacteriota bacterium | reverse complement strand
TTTTTTGCGCCATACATTGATATGAGTCTCACGAACAACCTGCCGCAAATTTCTTCCGCTTCAGGAATCAAATTTTTCACCATGGCGTTTATTATCGACGGCGGCGGATGCACGCCGGTATGGGGAGGTATTGGCCCCATATCAAGTGAGAGCACCTTTGCCGGTTTTATCAGCAACCTTCGTTCGGCGGGCGGTGACGTGGTGATCTCTTTCGGCGGCGCTGCTGGTTCGGAGCTGGCGCAGGTATGCAGCAGCGTATCGAGCCTGCAGGCGGCATATCAGGCGGTCATCAACAAGTACAACGTCAAGATGCTGGATTTCGATATCGAAGGCGCGGCGGTTGGCGACCAGACGTCCATCGACCGTCGCAGCCAGGCGCTGGCCAATCTGGCGGCCGCGAATTCGGGACTCAAGATCTCTCTGACTCTGCCCGTCAATCCCACCGGTCTCGACAACAACGGGGTGGGCGTGGATGGCTATGGATTACGGCGGGGCCGATACCCACATGGGAACCGATGCCAACTCCGCGGCATCGAACACCATGAATCAGTTGCAATCCGCCGGCCTGAACGCAAAAGTCCGCATCATTCCCATGATCGGGCAGAACGACACGGCAGGCGAGATCTTTACCCTGACCGACGCGCAGACGGTGTTGAACTCCGCGCAATCCAACAGCAAAATTACACGGCTGAGCTTCTGGTCGGTCTCGCGCGACAACGGCGGTTGCGCCGGCAATACGAATGCCTCCGATACCTGCAGCGGCATCTCGCAAAGTAGCTGGGCGTTTTCGCATGTGTTCGAGGCATTTCACTAGCCGTAGTCAGTTGTTGGAATTCAGGCAGGCTAAAGGATGCGCAAAGGTTTCGTGCTGTATGGCGCGAAACCTTTTGCGCTTTCCAGTAGTGAATCTTCGAAGCTGGAGCGGCGTTCAGACTGCCTCAAAAAAGGCGTTCGGAACTCGGAGGGCACAGCCGGGGACGGCTGTACTACTACGTCCTAAATTCTTTGCGTCCCGCGACGATTTTCAGGGCGTAGCCTAACCCTTTCCGTCTGTTTTTCAGGGGGTAGCCTAACCTTTCCGTCTGTCATGTTGAGCGCAGCGCCTGGAGAAATCCTACCGCCATGATGCTGACCGGCGCGGAGTCGAAACACCCCGAGAATGCTTACGCAGGAAATGTCGATACAGGGAATTCTCCCCATGGTTTGTCCCGGACACGGCAGCGAGCGGCTCCTGCTCTCGTCC
>QIAW01000042.1 GCA_003225655.1 Acidobacteriota bacterium | reverse complement strand
AAGTGCGGATTCAGCACAAACCACAGGAAGTCTTCCACCACCCAGAAAAGGTTGTAGCCGGCGATGGCGCATCCTTCCATGTGCAGCGACCAGGTGTGCAGAAAAAAATAGGGAAGGTGAAAAAAGAAGAAGACGGAAGAGAAGGCCCACACGTGGTATCCGGTAAGGGGGCGGCCGCCGTAGAAGACGTCGAGCAGAATGTGTTTGTCGATTTTCCATGTGGGCAGGTTGGCGGCCCAGCCGGCGCTGCCCTCAATGTGAATTTCCAGATTGGCCCAGCAGAAGGCGGCAATCAAAATAGCCACTAGATAGAAGATCATCTCGGTTGTGTTCTCCATTAAATGTTCTGTCTGGATTTTATTATCTGAGTGGCCTCTGTTTGGGAAGTTTTTACGTCTCAATTTTATTGAGAAGATACCCTGTGACTGGTTTCGGAATGAGGAGCAGCGAAGCGCCAGGACTAGATCGGGTTAGCAGGTGTCGCTACTTAAAAAGGCCAAAAAACAAGAAACCCATGCCGGAGCATGGGTTTCTTGTTGCGCAAACTATACCTGCTCATCGTGAGAGCCTTCGCTCCCGCTCGGCGCCATTTTTCAAAACGAGCACGGACCGCCTACACGATGGTTCTGCTTAAGACTGGCTCAACATGATTCCGTTCCATAGCCAGAGGCCACAGATCACGAGCATCAGCAGTCCAGAGCCTGCGCCGAGCACGCGCACAATCGGCTGGATTCGATTCATTCGTCTTTGCAGTTCGGTTTGCTCGATTTGCAAGTGCGATTCGGCATCATTGAGGAAGAGTTGGTCATCCTCATGCATGGCCAGGGTGCTGCGGTAGATCAGCAGGAGGACGAGAATACCGGTCAGCACTCCCCAAATGGTCAGCAGCACTGTCATTGTTTGCGACATACGCCACCTCTTCTATCGGGTTTGGAACCGGTCCCTGGTACTACTTCGAGCCGGCTTGAACAATTAGACGAGTGGCCTGCACGAAGGTTGAGGGGCCTAAGCGAATTATAATCCTGCTTGGGATGCGTTTTTTTAAGTTTTTTTCGCCTTAGATTTGTTGACCTTGGCGGGGGCCTGCACGTCGAGACGTTTTCCCATGACTAACGCATCCACGCTGTCGAGATAGTAACGGGGGATGGTTTCAATCACAGCGTAACCGTGATGCTTGTAAAACGACAGGGCGGCGGTGTTATCCACGGCAGTTTCCAGCAGGATGGCCTTGCAGTTTTTTTGCAGCAGGCCGCTTTCAGCGCCCTCGAGCAGCAGGGACCCTGCATGTTTGCGCTGCGCGGCCGGCCGGACATCAATTGTAAGGATGTGGCCCACGCCAGAAGGATCGGACTCGGCCACGACAAATCCTGCGATGTTGCTTCGGCTCTTCTCTTCCACCACATCTTCAGCCACCAGGGT
>QIAW01000319.1 GCA_003225655.1 Acidobacteriota bacterium | reverse complement strand
TTGCCCGCGCTCCGCTTTAGGTTAGGATCGCCTTCGCGTAAAGAACAAGAACGCGCAACCTGCCGGATTGCATGAGCCGTTTGTGTTACTGGTTCTGCCGGATATAGTTCAGGGTTTTGCGCACCAGTTGCTCGAGTGCGGCATTGACTCCCTGCAGAGCCGACGCCCCTTCGCGGGATTCTTCTGTGGAATCCAGAAGCGGGGTGCTTTGACCGGGTTTATTCAGTTTGTAAGCCAGTATCACATCGTAGGTAACAGGTTTTTTCGTATCCTCACCCACCATGCTGTCCAGGAATCCGCCGCCGTGTTTTTTTCTCTTCACACTGGCGACATCTGTATGAAGAATGTAATCGCATTGCTTGTTCTTCGCGTCAGCTTCCAGCGCCGCGGCGCTGTCACCATTTAATGCCACCGGATCGAGACCGGCATTCCTCAGCGCCTGGACGAAGGAATCGCGCATCTGGTCCAATTTTTGCGAGCTATCGTTCTTGATCAGCGGCACCCCGATGCGGGCCACATCGGGGTTCTTAGGCAGAAGCATGAAGTCGCTGTTGTCCCGGGCATGGATATAACCCTCAGGAATCTCGAACAGACTGGAGTCAAAGGTTGCGTTCGAGAGCTCGGTGACCGCCAGCGATGAGGTAAAGCGTTCCTTGCCACGTTTGATGGTTGTAGTTTGCTTGAGTGGATATCCAGTGTTATTGAATCCGCTCGTACCGAAGCGAAACGTATCGTGGCAGCCGCTGTAGAGCCCTTCACCTGTGCCGATGGCATCCAGAAGATCCAGGCGGGTGTGACAAGACAAACCCGGCGAGAGCTCGGCATACCATCCGTCTCTTTCAAATTTGAGGTCTTTTGCACAGGCGTGAGAGCTGGCATCGAAATTGATAGTGCTCTTCACGCGGCGCGCGGTGTATCCGAACATCTGCTGGTGGTCGCCTGTGTCCGAAGATGAGAGCTTGAGGGTCACCTCCCCGCCATTCTTGTTTTTTTCAGGCTGAGCGGCCGGTTTTTCATCGACATCTAATGCCACAATCTTCGATATAACGGCCCTTGTCGCACTGCAGGATGGTGACAATTTTCACCCCCATCAAGTCATTGATCTCTCGGCGCGCACGCGGTCCCTTGATATAAATCGTGTCCTCGGTAGTGCGTCCACCGGATTCGCGCTTGGTTTTGATTTTTACATCAGAGAAGAGCGGCGAGGTGATTGCAATCGCCAATCCGCATGCCATCAGTGCTCTACAAATACCCTTTGCCATAGGCCAACCTCAATAAGATGCGTACAGAATTATTTTATTCATGCCACTGCTGGGAAACGGTTCCTCAGGGTGGCCACGAAGAGCGCGTCCGCTTTGCGCGAAAACATCTCCAGCGGCGAAAAGCCGCGCTTCCACGCCAGATAAAATACTGCAACCAGGGCCGCAGCGGTGATTGCAAAATTGGGCCAGGCATTGAGCGCCCACTGCCCATGCCACGTCCATTGCCAAGCCTGCGAAAACGGGGCGAGGTATGGGATCGCCCACTGCTCCCCTTCAGGTCCTCGCGCTCCCACCAGATCGCAGAGCAAATGAAGATGAAAGCTGGCAAAAGCAAGCAGGGCGGTCTTGACTTTCACGCCGCCTGTCGCGGCCCAGCAACTGACTCCCGCCACTACAAGAGCAAAGCCCAAATTGTGTCCCAGCGTGTGGTGGTATTCGCTAAACCAATGCAAAGGATGCGCCGAGTTACGCGTCAGCCATTCCGGCACGATTCCCAGTCCGTCCAAATCCGGCGCCACGCCCGCGAGCGTAACCATGGCGCGCTCTTTGCGCTCGAGCCCCGCCGAATTGGCCACGATCCAACTCAGCAGATAATGAGTGACCGGACTCATGACTCCCTCCGGCAGAACATTTTAGAATCACGCCGCCTCGTACTTCTGACTTCGTACTTCTTTAATTACCCAAATGACCCGATGACTCAATGGCCCAATCCCCTCTGTGCCTCCGTGTCTCCGTGGTGAATTGTCTTTTCATATTTCCACCATAACGTTGTCGTCCTCTACCTTAATTGGATACACCGCAACCTTGGCCGCGGGGTTGTGCGATGCCTCTCCGGTTTTAGCATCGTACTCCCAGCCGTGCCAGGGACAGATTACCTTTCCGCCATCAACCACACCCTGCCCCAAGGGGCCTCCGCGGTGCAGACAGACGTTATCCATTGCCGTCAGTGTTCCATCAATATTGGCGACGCAAATCATCTTGTCGCCGCAGGCGAATTCTCGGGCTTCGCCGCTGGAGGGCAACTCACTTTTCGCGGCTATTTTGACAAAGTTGGCCATAACTCCTCGTGAATAGTGGGGTTAAAAAGAGAATTGTATCCTGCAATGCGGCTTTTAGTGTCTTCTATAATGTTTGTGTCTGCACCATGCCCGAAATCAATCAGCCTAATTCGAAGCCACGGACCGGCGCCCTGATCGCATTGATCATCGGGGTGGTGTTGTTGTTCACCATGATCTTATGGCAGGTGTCGTTTAAGCTGGACTTCAACCCACGCACGCCCAACCAGACGTTGATCTTCGCCGCTCTCTCGGCGCTGATTTTTCTGTTGTTTGTTGCTTTAAGCTTCGTCCTACTGCGCAACTTGCTGAAGCTGTATGCCGAACGACGCATCGGCGTGCTGGGATCGAAGTTCCGCGGCCGCATGGTCGTGGGCGCATTGATTCTCTCGGTCATTCCCGTCTTTGTTCTCTTTCTTTGCGCCTATGGACTCATGAACCGCTCCATCGAGCGCTGGTTTTCGCGGCCGGTGGAAGAGCTGCTCGACGACTCGAACCGGGTCACCATGTTGCTTTCGCATTATGCCCTCGACAACGCCCATGCTGAGGCGGAAGCCATTGCGGAAATGCCGGAAACTCAGCGGTCTTTTGTAACCGCCAACTTTTCCAACGTGATCAACGAGTTCCGCGTGCGGCAAAAAACCCTGCAAGGCGGCTTTGCTCTGGCCCTCTCTGACGGTTACCTGGTCGCGGGCTTCAATACCCCGCAGGCCTGGGGCGAACTGCGCGGCAAGATTCCCCTTTCCGCTGCTTCCCAGCCGCAAAACGCCGTGCCTTTTACCATGAACGGCCGCGATTACATCATGGGCGCCGCCCGCGTTGGAGACAAACCCGGAAATCAGATTCTGGTGGCCATCCCACTGCCCGCTGAATACCGGTCAACCCTGAACCATATTGAAGAAAACAACAACAACTACCGGGAGCTGAGAAATCAGGGCAAGAAGCTGCGGAGCATCTACATCAGCCTGTTATCGCTCATTACCATGATTGTGCTGTTCGCGGCCACATGGCTGGCGCTGTTTTTGTCGAAGCTGGTGACGCGTCCTGTGATAGCGCTGGCTACGGCCACCCAGGAGATTTCACGCGGCCACCTTGATTACCGCGTCGACATTTCAGCCACCGATGAGTTGGGGGAACTGGTGGCATCATTCAACCGCATGGCCGCTGAATTGGAAACCTCGCGGCACGCCATTGAAGCTTCCAGCCGCCAGCTCGCCGGCGCCAACGTTGAGCTGGAGCAGCGCCGCCGCGATATTGAAACTATTCTGGAAACTATTCCCACAGGCGTACTCACGCTGGATGCCGCGGGACGTATCACGCGCGCGAACCACGCCCTTACCCGCATGCTGGCGCCGGTCGAAACCAGCAGCAGTTCACCCGGCTTTCCCCTGGGCGCCGCGCTCGGCAGCCTCTTTCAGGAAGATGTAGTTACCGACCTTGGGGCCATGATGCGGAAAGCTGACCGCATGGGGTCAGTAACCAGCCAGATGGAAGTGCAGGCCTCGCGAACGGCCCTGGATGTCGCGGTCACGGTTGCCGCTTTGCATCACGGCGCGCAAAAATTGGGATACGTGATCGTGTTTGAAGACCTCTCGGATCTGCTGAAGGCGCAAAAGCAGGCAGCCTGGCGCGAGGTGGCGCGTCGCGTCGCCCATGAGATCAAGAATCCTCTCACCCCCATCGCGCTTTCCGCGGAGCGCATTCGCCGCCACCTGGAGCGCGGCACCCCGCCCGAAGAAGCGTCTCTGCAGATCATCGCCAGCTGCTCAGATACCATTACCGACGCGGTAGAGACCGTGCGCACGCTGGTGGATGAATTTTCTACTATGGCGCGTTTTCCTACTTCGCAGCCGCAACCTTCCGACATCAACGCCATTATTCAAAGTGCGCTTTCTATGTTTAACGGCAGATTGGAAGGAATCCAAGTCAGCACTTATCTTGCCCCCGATCTGCCGCCGGTGCTGGCGGACCCTAACGCCATGAAACGGGTCATCGCCAATATTGTGGATAACGCCGCCGACGCCATGCAGGATTCGCTGGTGCGCGAGGTGCACATTTCCACGGCGCTCATTCCCAATGGCGACATGGTGGAAATCATCATTGCCGATACCGGTCATGGCGTAAGCCAGGAGGCAAAGGAAAAGCTCTTCCTGCCCTACTTCTCCACCAAGAAACGCGGCACCGGCCTGGGGCTGGCAATTGTAGGACGCATTATTGAAGACCATCACGGTTCGGTGCGCGTGGAAGAAAATTCTCCGCTGGGCGCCCGTTTTATTGTGGAGCTGCCGGTTGTGGTTGGCGCTCCCTCCCCCATCGCAGGAAAGGTCGAGCAGCCCGATCATGCATAACATTCTGATCGTTGACGACGAAAAGCAGATTCGCGAATCGCTGAAAGGCGCGCTCGAAGATGAAGGCTACAAGGCCGCGGTCGCGGGCAGCGGCGAGGCCTGCCTGGAAATCCTGAAGAAGCACAACTTCGAAGTTGTGCTGCTCGATGTATGGCTGCCGCACATGGATGGCCTGGAAACCCTGGAGAAACTGCGCACCGCCGACGATCCGCCCGAGGTCATCATGATCTCCGGCCATGGCACCATTGAGACCGCGGTGCGCGCCACCAAGCTTGGCGCCTATGACTTCCTGGAAAAACCGCTCTCGCTGGAAAAGACGCTGATCCTGGTCAAGAACGCGATTGACGCCAGAAGGCTGCGCGGCGAAAACCGCGATCTTAAGAAACAAGTGCAGTCCAAGAGCGAACTGGTGGGGCAAAGCGTCCCGTTGAAAGCGTTGCGGCAGCAGATTTCCCTGATGGCCCCCACCAACGGGCGGGTGCTCATCTACGGCGAATCGGGCACGGGGAAAGAGCTGGTGGCGCTCGCTATCCATGCGCAAAGCCTGCGTAAAGACGCCATGTTCGTCGAGGTGAATTGCGCCGCCATTCCTGAAGACCTGATTGAAAGCGAGCTCTTCGGCCACCGTAAGGGCTCGTTTCCCGGCGCGCTGGAAGACAAGCAGGGCAAATTCCAGAAGGCCGACAGCGGTACCCTGTTTCTGGATGAAGTGGGCGACATGAGCCTGAAGACCCAGGCTAAAGTTCTGCGCACTCTGGAAGAGCAGCGCTTTATCCGCGTGGGAGAAGACGAGGCGATTACCGTGGATAGCCGCGTGATCGCCGCCACCAACAAGAACCTGGAAGAAGAAATCTCG
>QIAW01000318.1:4935-7376 GCA_003225655.1 Acidobacteriota bacterium | reverse complement strand
ACCTGGCCAGCAGCGAGGTCTGGTTCCTGAGCGGAATTGCGGATGGCAAGTTTGGCGATCCCACGGCTGCAGAAAAAGATGCCCCCAAGACCATCGCGGAAATTTCCCAATGGTATGAGAAGAGCGCGAAAAAAGAAGTGGAGCGCTTGCGCAAGCTCACCCCGCAACAACTGGCGGCTCCCATTGACTTCTACGGCGTCTTTAACATGCCGGCGTTTGCCTATTTGCAGTTTTTGACCAAGCACTCCTGCCATCATCGCGGACAGCTTGCCGCCTATTTGCGTCCCATGGGCTCCAAATGCCCCGATATCTATGGCGGCAGCGCCGACTTCCCCTGGAAGGGATAATACATTCCCAAATTGAAAATGCAATTCAACGTAGAGACGTAGCTTGCTACGTCTCTATAGGTTGCGGAAAATTCCTCGTGTGTGAAGACATGTATCAGGGCACGACTTCACAGGTTGCGGAAAAATGCTCTACGGGCGTGAAGACGTGTCAGGGCACGGATTTATCCGTGCCGCTAAGCCGTTGAAAATGAACAATTCCGCTCTGCCGAAGGCCAGCGCGCAGCGAAGCGCACAGAACGAACGTTTTTCCGCAGCCTCTTCAGTCGTGCTATCCCTCAGGGTGGGCAAGATTGCCCGATGAAAGGCTTACTCCTGCTGTAAGTCGTTCAGAATGATTGGGCTTCAATCCCTGCAATGCAATTGGCCTCAAAAAAGACTTTTCCCGCAGCACCGCAGAGTGCTGCCTCTTTGGCTGAATGCTGAGCGCTCTTCTTCAATGCAGCACTGTCAGGCTTGCTCTCCACCACACCCAAGGCATGCTCGCCAACGCGATGATGTTCCAGGCAAGCAAGGCGAATTTCATCTGGCCAGGAGTGTAGGGCCTTGCGCGCCAGAAGAAGGCCGCATCCACCACAAACCAGAGACTACTAGCCAGCAAAAAGCCGCTCAAAATCATGTCGTGGAAGAAAACAAAGACCAACCCGCATTCGGCGGCGAGCAAGGCGGCGATCAGCAGCTTGGTCCAGATGCGTCCGATAACGGTGGCGGTGGTGCGGCGGCCGCTGGTGCGGTCAGGTTCGATGTCCATGATTTCGCCGAACAGGTGCGAGTGCATGGCGAAGAGCGTGCTGAAAAGCATGGTCTGCCAGGGCAGTTGCGGAGCGCCGTTCAGCCAACTGCTGAGCACGAAGACCAGAAGATATCCGCTCTGGTTCAGCAACTCGAGCGGGGGCCGGCCCTTCCATCCGTAGCGCGGCCAGTTGTAGAGCATGCCGCCGATGGCAATGGATCCGGCAAAAAACAGCAGCACCTTCGGGCCCACCAGATAGAGAAATGCCAGTACGAAAGGGGCCTGCACCAGCGCCATGGCCAGCGGCAGGCGGTGTAATTGGTCCAGTGTGCCGCGGGCCCCGAATAGAAACGTTCCCTTTCTGGGATTGATGCGGTCAATCTCGAAGTCAACGCAATCGTTCCAGCCATAGAGCAGCAATCCCAAGGGAAAAGTGCAGTAGAAAACACCTAGCCAGAATGCCGTGGAGTGGAATACATTTCGCTGCCCGAGCGGCAGCAGAAAGAACCAGACCTGCGTGGACCAGAGTCCGGGGCGCGAGGCCTGCAGGATGAAGATTGCATCGGAAAAACGGGAGCTCACGGCGTTGAGGCGGGATTCGGGCTGCGGGCGGGCTGTGGTGGCGGTTGTAGACATCAGTTCAGAGTTTGAGGTCTCCCCATAGTCATCGGTAGCGCAGGCGAAAAGCAAGAACTTTTTGCCACACCCAAAAATCTTTCGCAGAGCCGCAGCACAGGCGAGGACGCCTGTGCCACACACGTGTCTTAGTTCCACTCACCCTTATGGCGACGGGCTTTCCTTACGCTCCTCGGTGGTAATGACGCGCGCCGCTTTTTCGTAGCGCAGGTAAGCCCAGAGCCACTCCAGCAGCACGATCACGCGGTTACGAAAACCAATGAGGTAAAGAATATGGATGAACAGCCAGGCCATCCAGGCCAGCAGGCCCGAGAGATGCAGTTTGCCGACCATGGCCACGGCGGCGGCGCGCCCGATGGTCGCCATGCTGCCTTTATCGAAATAGACAAAGGGCTTGCGCGATTCGTGGCGCAGGTCGCGGCTGATGTTGTCAGCTACGTTGCCGCCCATCTGTATGGCGACCGGAGCGACGCCCGGCAAGGTCTTGCCCTCGGAGTCGATGAACCAGGCCAGATCGCCGGCGACAAAAACCTCCGGATGCTTCGACAAGTTGAGATATTGGTTCACCAGCACGCGTCCGGCCTTGTCGGTTTTTTCGCCCAGCATTGCGCCTAAGGGAGAGGCCTTCACTCCCGCGGCCCAGAGAGTGACCACGGCAGGAATCTCGTCGTCTCCCACTTTGACACTGCGAGGAGTAACTTCGGTGACCATGGCCCCGGTGCGCACCT
>QIAW01000318.1:0-4868 GCA_003225655.1 Acidobacteriota bacterium | reverse complement strand
GAACGCGCGCCTTGCTGGGATCGATGAAGCGAAAATCGCGGACCATGACGTGGCGCGCAATCTCAGCGATGGCGCCGGCCAGCTCCACTCCGGTGGGACCGCCGCCCACGACGATGAAATTGAGCGGATCGTGTTTCCCATAGACCGCCGCCTGACGCTCGGCCTGCTCGAAAGCCATGAGAATGCGGCGGCGAATCTCGATGGCAGCTTCCACGGTCTTCAGACCAGGCGCGAAGCGCTCCCACTCTGGATGTGACAGGTAAGAATGGGTGGAGCCGGTGGCTACGATGAGATAGTCGTAAGGAACGCTTACATTTTCCAGTTTGACGGTTTTGTTTTCCAGGTCAAAACCCACCGCCTCAGCCATGAAAACCCTTATGTTTTTGTAACGGCGCACAATGCGCCGCACGGGCGAGGCGATATCGCCGGGCGAGAGTCCGGCCGTCGCAACCTGATACAAGAGCGGCTGAAAGGTGTGGTGGTTCTTGCGGTCCACAAGCGTGACGCGCACAGCCAGCCTGCCCAAAGCACGCGCCGCATATAGCCCTGCGAACCCCGCGCCCAGAATCAGAACATGAGGACGAGCATCTTCTTCGCGTTTCGTTCCCGGCATGGTTTTATTGTATGGGCGAGACAGGGACGATGACAAAACCGGCGCGATTTGAACAGGGATTGAACAGGATGTTCTTTGTGACTTGTAAGGCACCGATCAACGAGCGGCCGAGTAGTAGCCCCTCACTAAATCCGTGCTGATCCGTGCAATCAGTGGCCGAAACTGCTCAACCACAGCTAGTAGCTGAAAGCTAGCAGCTATTTCTCCACTTCCATCGCCTGCTGGCGCTCGGCGGCGCTCATATCGCTCCACAGGCGGGAGCGGCTTTGCTCCAGCCACACATTGTTGGGCTGGGCCTGGATAGCGCGGGAGAAATGGCGATACGCCGCCACCCGGTCCGGAGCAACGCAGTTGCCGGTGGCATACAGCGCGCCCAGCTTGATCTCAGCGCGGGGATTGCCGCGGTCTGACGCATTGCGCAAAATGCCGAGAGCGGCATTACAGTTTTGCGCAACGCCGCGTCCTTGAATGTAGCTCTCCGCCAGACGGACGGGTTCCTCGAGGTCCTCCTGCGGCTTGCCCGCGACTTCATGTCCCTCGCGGATGGAATCAGTTTGCGGCGCAGCCTTCGCATTGGCCGCGCCTGCCGTTTTGGCGGCAGCCGGCGCCGGATTGGTGGCGTCGGTCTTTGATGGATTGGCAGGTTGGTTGGAACCGGCTGCCGGTTGTGTAGCACCGGCGCTGCTGCTGCCCACGTTCTGGTGATTTGCCTCCGGGTTGTTGCCAGACTGCGCAGAAGCCGGCGGATTGGTGGCGTTATTTGCTCCTGGAGCTGATGCAGCGCCTGAAGAGTCGCCACCTGTGGTGTCTACACGGGCGGCGGTTGGTGGCTGCGGCGCGGCAGTTTGGCTGGCTGCCGCCTGCAAAGGATGGCCCGAGCGCCACTGCAAATATGCCAGGCCTCCAGCGATGGCCAGGATGAAAAAGACAATGGCAATGCGGCCTCCCCAATGGGTCTTGTAGAGGTCGTCGGAATCTTTGGCGGTCTCTTCGGGTGGATCATCGCTCAACCCGAGAAAAGATGGGCCACTCACGCGCACGGGCGCGCTTGCCTGTGTTTTTCTTGCCGGTGGTATCACTGCGGCGGCGGGCCGCTGTGGAGAAGATACAGGCTGCGCTCTTCTCTCTGAAATGGCAGTCTTTTCGGAAGTAGTTGGTCTATCAAACGCGGATGCGTCCAGTGCCTGCGTCAGCCCTCTGCTTTCAGGAGCCGCCGGCTTCTGAGCTGATGCCGGCCTGTCGAAGGCATCTGCCGCCAAAGGGCTGGAGGACTGAGAATACGACGGCTGATTTTGCGCCCTTCGCTCCGGAGTCGCCGATTGCGGCGAAGAAGACACAGGCGGCGTGGAAGGGGCCTGAATCTTCTTTTCCGCGCTGATATCATTCGTTGCCGGAACAGGTTGCGGCCCCAATGGCGTTCGTTGCGGGCCAAGCGGTGTCCAGGGAAATGGCCCTCTTTTCTCGGCCGCCCCAGCAGCAGACGGCTGCGGGACCGTGCGCATTTCGTTTGCCCCAGGGGCAGTTGTCCCCTCAGTTGTCCCAAGAGCTGCTGTCCCATTGCGAGCTCCCGATCCGGCAGCCGAACCTCCTGGGCCGGCTGTTGCCGGAGCGCTTGCGCGTAAAGGCTGCGGAGGCGCAGCGATAGGCGGAAACTGCACTTTCTTGTCCGGGCTGACGGGCGCCATAGATTGCGGCTTGGATCCGAGTGGAGGCAGGGTACCCATCTGCGTAGGTGTATCGCGCAATCCCAGGCTGCCGGTGGCCCGGCCATTGGCCTGGGTGGCAGTCGTGATGGTGGCGGCAGAACCGGCATTACTCTGCGGACGAGATAAAGGCTGACCGCACATGCCGCAAAAGCGGTTCGCTTCTTGATTGTTGTGCTGACAGTGTTTGCAAATCACGCAAATCTCCTGACGAGTAGCCTAAGATTTCTTACCTAATTGAGTAAAATATCCGCCGCAGAACCCGGCCAGAGGGCACCTACATTAGAGCGTTCCCGAGCCGCTGCAGGTTGTTTTAGCTCCTATTTTCCAGGGTCCCTGCAGGGATATAAATCATAACCCAAAAATGTCATCTTTTATTGCGAAAATAGTACACTCCGTGATACTTTCATCCCAACGTAGGGACACCCAACCATGCCACATATTGATGATCTGCTCCGCATTGCCATGGAGCGCAAAGCTTCGGACTTGCATTTGAAGGTTGGTAACTATCCCTATCTTCGCGTCGATGGCGAACTGGTGCCGCTGACCGACCAGCCGCGCGTCTCTGCCGAAGACATGTTGAACATGGCCTTCAGCATGATGTCGAACCGGCAGAAACAGAAATTTAAAGAGGCCGCCGAACTGGATATGGCCTATGGTGTCGCCGGCCTGGGCCGCTTCCGCGTCAACGTCTTTCAGCAGCGCGGCAACGTGGGCGTGGTGCTGCGCGTGATTCCCACCAAGATCCGCGCGCTCGATGAGCTCTATCTTCCCAAAATTATCGAGCACATCTGCGAAGAGCAGCGCGGCATGGTGCTGGTGACCGGCGTCACCGGATCGGGCAAATCCACCACGCTCGCCGCCATGGTCGACCGCATCAATTCCATGCGGCCGGAACACATCATCACCATTGAAGATCCCATCGAATTTCTGCATCGCGACAAAAAAGGGTTCGTGAACCAGCGCGAGGTCGAAGTCGACACCTCGTCATTCTCTTCGGCGCTGCGCGCCAGCTTGCGTCAGGACCCGGATACCATCCTGGTCGGCGAAATGCGCGACTTGGAAACCATTGGCACCGCTCTGCACGCCGCCGAAACCGGCCACCTGGTGTTTTCAACGTTGCACACCCTGGACGCAACCGAGACCATTAACCGCATCATCTCTGTCTTTCCGCCACCGGAGCAGAAGCAAATCCGCCTGCAAATGGCGGCTGTGCTCAAGGCCGTCATCTCCCAGCGCCTCGTGCGCCGCGCCGATGGGACCGGACGCGTACCCGCGGTCGAAGTGCTGATTACCACCGATTACATCCGCGAGTGCGTCATTGCACCGGAAAAGACCAGGCTCATTCATGAGGCTCTGCAGGCCGGCGTCTCTCAATACGGCATGCAGACCTTCGATCAGTCGCTCTACGACCTGTATCAGCAGGGGCTCATCACCTACGAAACCGCGCTGGAAAACGCCAGCAAGCCCGACGACTTCAAGCTGCGCGTGCAGGGCATCGGCTCCACCGCCGATTCGGCCCGCGAGCAGATGGAATCAGCCGGCTTCGGAAGATAAATTTAATCCCCATTGGAAAGAAGGCCGTGGCTTTGCCCACGGCCTTCTTGTTTGCCTTGCAGAAAATAACCGCAGAGGTGCGGAGAAGAATTGAAGATTGCGGTATTGGGTCATTGGGTTATTTACGATTTGTGAAGTGCGATTTACGATTTCTTGGGTTATCCCGTGGCACAAAACCTTCCTTCCAAATCCGGATGAGCAATGAATTCCTCCGCGTCTCCGCGGTTATTTGATCGGTGTTTTAACAACAAAAACATCCTACTTCGTAAATCCGCAAATGACCCGATGACTCAATGACCCAATGATTCAATTCTTCTCTGTGTCTCCGTGTCTCCGTGGTGAATATACTGTTATGATTTTCCCGTGCCTCGCCTGGGAAAACGCAAAATCTACGACAACGAAGATGGGCTTTATGAATACGCCGTCGGTGCGCTCTCGCGAAAGATGCGCACCGTGGCCGAGTTGAAGCGCCTGCTGCGGCAAAGGGCCGATCACGAACTGCTGGTCGAGGTGGTGATTGCCCGCCTGAAAGAGCAAAAATATCTCAACGATCACCAGTACGCCGCCACCTACTCCGCATACCGGCAGAGCAACGAAAAGTTCGGCAAGCGCCGCGTCATTACTGATCTGAAAGCCAAAGGCGTACATAACGAAGTGATCGCAAAAGTTGTCGATGAAGCCTATTCGGGGGTCAACGAAGAGAAACTGGCCCGCGAGCACCTGGCGCGTAAGCGCCTGCGTAAACCAACCAATGAACGTGAGACGGCGCGCGTCTTCCGCGCCCTGTTGCGCGCCGGCTTCGCCAGTTCAACAATTTTCAAGATCTTGAAAAAATGGCAGGTCTCCGACGAAACTCTGGGCGCGCTGGAAGCAGAAGAAGAATCCCTGCACCAAGAGTAAACAGGCTCGAAATAATCGGAAGTACGAAGTCAGAAGGAAGAAGGAATTGCTTCAGACACCCTTCTCACTTCTCACTTCTGACTTCCTGAACCCCG
>QIAW01000317.1:4919-13618 GCA_003225655.1 Acidobacteriota bacterium | reverse complement strand
CTCCAGCCACAGCCGGCACGCGCCTGGGCACGCTGACCGTCACTGACGGCGCCTTCAACGGCGCGCAGTCAGCCAGCTTGATTGGCATAGGTCTGAACGCGGCTATTCCCGCTCCTGTCGACTTCCGCAGCGGCTTCGTTGCCGGCACAGGGCTCACCTTGAACGCAGGCGCGGCGATCAACGGCACCCGCTTGCGCATCACCGATGGCGGACGAAGTGAAGGACGCAGCGCATTCTTTGTTCCTCCAGTCAACATTCAATCCTTTACCAGCGACTTTATCTTCCAGCTTACGAACGCCAACGCCGACGGCTTCACTTTTGCCATCCAGAGAAGCTCACCGGCAGCAGTGGGCGCAACCGGCGGCGGTTTAGGCTACGGAGCATCGAGCGCCGGTGGAAGTGGCGGCATCCCCAACAGCATCGCCATCAAATTCGGGATCTTTAACAGCAACTCGACAGCTCTGCTTACCAACGGCGCCTTCCCTGGTACTTCTTCCATTGACATGACGCCATCGGGAATCAATCTGCACACCGGCGACATTTTCTATGTGCACGTAACCTATGACGGCGTCATCTTGAACTGGACTGTCATCGACTCCGTCACGGGCGCAGTCTTCTCTGCTTCCAAAGCAATCGATATTCCAACCGTGATCGGAGGACCAGCCGCATTTGTCGGCTTTACCGGCGGCAGCGGCGGATTAACCGCTATTCAAGACATCCTCGCCTGGACCTTCCAGACCTCCGGGACAATCTCCGCCTATGCCACCCTGACCCCTGCAAGTTTGCCGTTTGGCAATCAGAGCGTAGGCACAAGCAGCGCATCTCAAGTCGCAACGTTAACGAACAATGGTCCCGGCACCGTGAACATCAGCGGCATAAGCGTTAGCGGCGATTTTGCTCAAACCAACAATTGCGGATCGTCCCTGGCTCCCGGCTTAAGTTGCGTCATTAATATAAGCTTCGCTCCCACCGTCTCCGGACCGCGGGCGGGCACCCTCACCGTCAGTGACGACGCTGCCATCGCCCCGCAGACGGTCGCTCTTTCCGGTCTTGGCGTGGTCAACGGAGGCACACTTGCCGTCAACTTCAGCGGTGGCTTTACCAGTACGGGTCTTCGCCTGAATGGAGCGGCCATCAACGGAACCCGTCTTCGCATCACCGATGGCGGAACCGGACAGGCGCGCAGCGCATATTTCTCGACGCCCGTAGATGTTCACGCCTTCGTGAATGACTTCACCTTTCAGCTCACCAACGCAACGGCCGACGGCTTCACCTTCACCGTTCAGAACAGCGCGGTGACCGCGGTTGGAGGTTCCGGCGGAGGCTTAGGTTACGGCCCCAGCAATCCAGGAGGAACAACCGGTGGCATCGCCAAGAGTGTGGCGGTCAAATTTGATTTGTTTAACAGCGCCGGCGAGGGCAACAACTCAACGGGATTGTTTACCAATGGCGCTTTCCCTGGTATTCCCGCCTCAGACCTGACTCCCTCAGGCGTCAACCTGCACAGCGGAGACATTTTCACCGTTCATATGACCTACGATGGTGGAACGCTGGCGTGGACTGTCACTGATACCAATACGGGAAGCAGTTTTTCTACTTCGGCTCCCGTGAATATTCCTGCGGTCGTCGGAGCGCCGACCGCCTTCATCGGCTTCACCGGCGGAACCGGAGGATTGACGGCAATTCAGGATATCCTCTCCCGGACCTTCCAGACGGATGCAACCGCGCCGCTGGCAACCGCAAGCCCCGCAAGCCTGACGTTTACCGGCCAGACCGTGGGCACTCCCAGCGCATCGCAACAGATCACTCTGACCAACAACGGTCCGGGAAGTCTGACCATCAGCAGCATCACCGCGAACGGTGACTTCTCTCAGACCAACAACTGCGATACCACCGTAGCTGCTACTTGCACCATCAATATCACATTTACGCCTGCGGCAACCGGCGCGCGCCTGGGCACGCTGACGGTGAACGACTCTGCCTTCATCACGCCACAGACCGTGGCTCTTTCCGGTATGGGTGTTCAGGATGCAACTACGCTTGCCCTGGTCTCTTCCCTTCCTAACTCAATCTTCGGACAGCCGGTCACCTTCACCGCAACCATAACCCCGGCAACCCCGACAGCGGCACCCGCGCCCACCGGCAGCATAACCTTCGCCGAAGGCGCCGCGACCCTGGCGACGGTGGCGGTGAGCAGTAACAGCGCCAGCTTCACCACGTCTGCCCTGACCGCGGGCAGTCACAATATCACCGCCGCGTACAGCGGTGATGCTCTCTACTCAGCAAGCACATCGCCGGTGCTGCTCCAAACCGTGAATCAGGCGGCTCCGGTCATTACCTGGAACACGCCTGCGCCCATCACGTATGGGACAGTATTAGACGCAACCCAGCTCAACGCTACCGCCAATATATCCGGCACATTTGTCTATACACCGGCGGCAGGTACGGTGCTTACCGCTGGAACCCAAACGCTCTCGCTAACATTCACGCCGGCTGATACTCTCAATTACACTTCGGCAGCCGCGACCGTATTGTTGACCGTGAATCCCGCACCACTTACTGTCACCGCAAACAATAAGACCAGGAGCTACGCTCAAGCGAATCCCATTTTGGATGGCGTCCTCATCGGTATCCAGAACGGCGACAATATCACCGCCGTCTATACCACCACGGCTACCCCGGCGAGTCCCGTGGGCGATTATCCAATTGTGCCTGCGTTGGAAGATCCCGACGGCAAGCTGGCCAACTACGCAGTAACTATCAATAACGGAACTCTGACCGTCACCGCAGCCACACTGACCGTGACCGCAAATGATGCTACGCGGCAATATGGCCTGGCGAATCCCGCGTTTACCGGCACCATCACTGGGGTTCAGAACGGGGACAACATCACTGCTACCTACTCCAGCAATGCCGACACAACCAGCCCGGTGGGAACGTACCCCATCGTTCCTACGCTGGTTGATCCTGATGGAAAGCTGGGGAACTATACCGTCGTTAAGAACAATGGCGCCTTGACCGTTACCCCTGCTCCATTGACCGCAAGCGCCAACAACAAGAGCCGCCTCTATGGCCAGGCGAATCCGCCGTTCGATGGCACATTAATTGGCGTCCTCAATAACGACAGCATCACACTGAGCTTTACCACGTCGGCCACGCAAGCCAGTCCGGTCGGCAGTTATCTGATTGTGCCTGGGTTGCTCGATCCCACCAGCAAGCTGGGCAACTACGCCGTAACTGTCAACAACGGGCTTCTGACGATTACGCCGGCTCCGCTCGCGGTCACTGCGAACAATAAGACAAAAACATACGGGCAGCCGAATCCTGCTCTCGACGGCGTCATTATTGGTATCCAGAACGGCGACAATATCACTGCCGTCTTTACCACCACTGCTGTCCAGACCAGCCCGGTCGGCAGTTACCCAATCATGCCGGCGTTGCTCGATCCCACCGGCAAACTGGGCAACTACGCCGTGACTATCAACAACGGAGCGCTCGCGGTCACTCCCACGCCGTTAGTGATCACGGCCGATAATGAGACCAAAATATTCAACACACCCAACCCACCATTTACCGTTACCTACAGTGGTTTCGTGCTGGGTGAAGGGCCCGCGGTGCTGGGCGGCACACTCTCCTGCACCACTACCGCGGGAACGAATAGCCCGGTCGGGAGCTATCCCATTACCTGCTCGGGGCAAAGTTCCAGCAACTACACCGTCAGTTATCTGCCCGGCGTGTTAAGCATCATCTTTGCGCCTGCTGGAATGTGTGACGGTGAGCCTGGGCACACCATTCTTCCGCCCATCGCCGCCAATGGAAGCAGTGTGTTCAACTCCCATAGGTCCGTGCCCGCAAGGTTCCGCGTCTGCGACGCCAATGGGATTTCCATTGGTGCACCCGGGACGGTGCAGAGCTTCAACATCATCGAGATCATTACGGGAACGGGCTCACAAATAGTAAATCTGCCCGTGCCGTCAAGGCCGCCGGATTCCGCCTTCCGCTTCGAGCGCGGCGAACGGGAATGGGAGTTCCACATTGACGTTTCCAGGCTCTCACCCGGATCAACCTATGTTTTCCGTATCCGGTTGAATGATGGATCAAACATTAATTTCCGCTTTGGTGTGCGCAAGAGATCTCACCACGGCAGGGATGATGGCGACGATGACGATGGGGATTCGGAGAGATGAGCAGTGCGTAAGGCCTACTCTCTCGGAATTCATGAAACACGCCCTCTTGGCGCTGTATCGTGCCAAGCGAAGTTTGTGTACTGAACTAGCCGGAGGTCTAGAGCGTTTCATAGCCGCTTTGGACGGAAGATTCGAGACAGGTCTCAGGGCACGAGTTTACTCGTGCGTACATATTCAACTGGCTTTATCCAACTGGCTTTGGCCCCTAAGGTTTTGGCCTCTGTCCATACCGATTCTGAAACTAGCCTACAGAAATTTCTATCTGCAACCCCAGCCCACTTCGTCAACTTGAAAGGAGAAATACCATGCTGCACAAAAGAAATGGTGTCCTTTGCTCAACCCTATTAACGTTTGTTTTCGCCTTGTGCTCGCTCTCTGCGCTCGGGCAGAAACAATCTATTGACCCCAACTCCCCGGCTTCCGTGCAGAGCAAGCCAATAGTAATTCAGGAAGTTGGCCACGCTGTTACGCCACCGTTGCGAGATATTCCTCCGGTGCTTCCCGCTGGCGGCACAAACAGGGTAATTCCTGTTCGTCCGTTACACCCGTTTTCTACTACCGCTGCCCCCACAACGGAAGACCCTGTATGGCAGCAGTTTGTTGTGAAAAACGTGGCAGCAACGTCAGGATTGAATTTTGACGGTATCAGCACCAGCGATCTCACCGGCGGCATTGGTGCGCCTCCTGATACCAATGGCGCCGTGGGCGCAACCCAGTATGTCCAGACGGTGAATACCGCTCTGGCAGTGTTTGACAAGAACACAGGGAACCGGGTGCTGACTCCCAGGGATATCAGCACACTTTTCACTACGATGGGAGGGAAATGCGCCACGACAAGTGAGAGCGATCCGGTCGTGATCTATGACAAGCTGGCCAATCGCTGGCTCATCGGGATTATCAATGACAATGGCGGCCAGAACGATATATGCATGGCTGTCTCGAGAACTTCAGATGCTACCGGGAGCTATAACACCTATGATGTGTCCTTTGGCGCGAGCTTGCCTGACTATCCCAAATTTGGCGCCTGGTCGGATGCATACTACTTTACGGCGAATATTTTCGGCAACGGGACGCCCCGAGCCTGCGCATTCAACCGCACGGCCATGCTGAATGGGCAACCCTTGCAAATGGTTTGCTTCGATGCGACCACCGCAGCCAGCACGCTGCTGCCTTCGGACCTGGACGGCACGAATCCTCCTCCTTCAGGCGAGCCGAATTTCTTTGTTGCCATGGGCGGCAATGGTGCTTCCTTACAGTTGTTCAAGCTGCACGCAGATTTTGCGAATCCCGCCAATTCCACGTTCACGGGTCCAACCACCATTCCAGTCGCCAGTTTCAGCCAACTGTGCGGGGGCGGAACCTGCGTGCCCCAGGGAGGATCAACCCAGCAATTGGATTCGCTGGCAGATCGTCTCATGTTCCGGCTCGCCTACCGCAACTTTGGCGATCATGAATCTCTGGTTGTCAATCACTCCGTGACAGCGGGTTCCGGCGGCGGAGTGCGTTGGTACGAAATCCGCAGTCCGAATGGCACGCCTGCGGTGTTCCAGCAGGGCACATTCGCTCCCGATTCGAAATTTCGCTGGATGGGCAGCGTCGCCACCGATCACGCAGGAGACATCGGAGCAGGTTATAGCGAATCCAGCAGCTCGATGAATCCCGCCGTCGCGGTTACGGGACGAACGCCCTCCGATCCATTGGGTACGCTGGAAGCGGAAAATGTGGTCTTCAATGGAGGAGGTTCGCAGACTCCCAATCTGAACCGTTGGGGCGACTACAGCGCTATCACAGTCGATCCCGTGGATGATTGCACATTCTTTTTCACGACGGAGTACATACCCGCGAACGGTAACTTTAATTGGCACACCCGAATTGTCAGCTTCAAAATGAACAATTGCGGCGTCGTGGCCAATCCCGACTTCACACTCTCTGCCTCTCCCAATACCCTCAGCATTACCCAGGGCGCCAGCGGCTCAAGCACCATTACAGTGAATCCGGTTAATGGCTTCACCGGCAGCGTTAGTCTGTCGGCGTCGGGTTTGCCCAGCGGCGTCACCGCCTCGTTCAATCCTGCGAGCACGACAGGGACGAGCACGTTGACGCTCTCTGCAAGCAGCACAGCGACCACCGGGACTTCAACCGTGACCATCACCGGCGTTTCTGGCTCGCTGACGCACACAACGTCTATAAGACTGACCGTAAATCCAGCAGGCGGTGGTGGGCCGGTGCAGGTCAATCTGTCAGGGGCATTTAATATCAATCCCGGCATCGTGACCGACGGCACTACATTCAGCGGCGGTGGGCTGGATAACGATGGTTTTTCCTACTCCTCGAACCTGCTGGGTTCCACGGTGACCTTCGGCGGCACGCAGTTGACGCTGGGACCGGCGAATGAAGCCGATGCGGTCGCCAACGCAACGGTAACTCTGCCCTCCGGTCAATTCGGCTCGCTCAAGGTGCTGGCGGCTGGAGTCAATGGCAACCAGGCCTCGCAAACCTTCACCGTGCACTTCTCCGATAGCACCAGCCAATCATTTACACAAAGCGTGAGCGATTGGGCGCATCCGCAGAGTTTTGCCGGTGAAACCATTGTGGCCACCATGGCGCATCGCGATCAGACCACTGGAGCAACACAGATAAGGACGGTCAACCTGTACGGCTACGTGTTCACCTTGAACAGCAGCAAAACGGTGAGCAGCATCACCCTGCCCGGCACACGTAACGTCGTGGTGCTGGCCATGAACCTGATCCCTGCCGCTGGTGGAGGTACGCAAGCTCAGGCGAACCTCGGTGGAGCATTCAATCGGGAAGGCATCGTAACCGACGGCACAACCTTTACTACGGGAGGGTTGGACGGCGGCGGCAGTGCCTACTCGGCGAACCTGCTGGGATCGAGTGTGACCTTCAATGGGGCCACATTTACTCTCGGTGCGGCGAATTCCTCGAATGATGTAAGCACCGCGGGACAGACCATCACTCTGCCATCAGGCCAATTCTCTTCCTTGAGAATGCTGGCCACAGGGGTCAACGGCAATCAGGCATCACAGACCTTCGTGGTGCACTTCTCCGATGGCACCAGCTCCACCTTCACCCAGAGCATCAGCGACTGGTTCACGCCCCAAAGTTTCGCCGGCGAGTCCACAGCAGTTTCGATGCCTCATCGCGACAACTCCGACGGGACAACCGACAACCGTACCTTCCTGCTCTACGGTTATTCGTTTGCTCTGAACAATGCCAAAACGGTAAGCAGCATCACCTTACCCAACAATGCCAATGTAGAGGTGCTGGCGATCACGCTAGTCCCCTAAGACAAACAAACCGGGTATTTTCAGGGCCACCGCTTAAACGGTGGCCCTGATTGAAAGTCTTGTATCAGGGCACGAGTTTACTCGTACCGTAAGTCGCTAAAAAATAACAATTCCTCGCTGTCGCAGGCATGCGCGAAGCGCCATAGAAAAACTTTTCCGCAGCCTCTTGCACAGGATGTCGGCTATTCTGTAGCAATGACCGGAAGCCCTGCAGCAGTATGCACCCATGCGACCTGCGTAGTTATGGCAGGTCTCCCCGGCAGCGGAAAAAGCACTCTGGCAAAGTTGCTCTCTGTAGAGCTGCACGGCGTGGTGCTGGATAAGGACGTAATCCGGGCGGGCCTGTTTCCGGAGGGCTGCATCGAGTACTCTCGCGAGCAAGATGACTTCTGTTTAGAAATCCTTCTCCAAATCGCGGCTTATCTGATGAAGAAAAGTTCGCCACCGGCTTTTCTATTCATTGACGGCCGCCCTTGCCCTGGGGTGCAAAACAAAAATCATTCACACCGTGTGCTCCGATGACAGCACCCGCCGGCGGCTCACTGAGCCGCATCCTGCCCGCAACCGCAACTATGATTTTTATCTAAAACTGAAAGCCGATTTCGAGCAGATCGCCTATCCCAAGCTCACCGTCAATACTGACGATCCCCTCAGCTCGAATCTGCAAGCGTGCCTGTCGTATCTGCGTGGCCGATGATGCGAAGGGACTGGGCACCTGCGCCGGTGAAATGCGGGCGGCAGAGAGGGGCTTGCAGCATCAACATAATTCCTTTAGGCTACGTTACGTATCGTGCTCCTGCAAAATCCATTCATGAAAACAGTCCTGGTATTGTTGGCTGCCGTATTCTCCGCCTTCGGGCAGGTGAGCGTGCTGACGCAACACAATGACAACGCGCGCACCGGCGCGAACCTGGGCGAAACCATCCTTACGCCTTCCAACGTGAACGGAAAGCATTTTGGCCTGCTGTTCAAGCGCGTCGTGGACGACCAGATCTACGGCCAGCCACTCTACGTTGCCAATATCGACATTGCCGGTGGCGCCCATGACGTGGTGTATGTGACCACGGTCAACAACAGCCTGTACGCATTCGACGCCAACGAGGCTGGCGCTTCCCTGCCATTCTGGCATGTCAATTTCGGTACGCCGGCCGGCCTGGGCGATGGCAAGTTTGGCTGCTTCGATATGAACGGCAACGCCGGAATT
>QIAW01000317.1:0-4757 GCA_003225655.1 Acidobacteriota bacterium | reverse complement strand
GGAGTCATTTATATAGCGTACAGTTCGCATTGCGACAAGAAACCCTATCACGGCTTCGTGATCAGCTACGACGCTCAATCGCTGAAGCAGCTTGCCGTCTTCAATACTTCGCCCACGGGGATGGCGGCCAGCATCTGGCAATCAGGCCAGGGGCCGGCCGCCGACGCCAAAGGCAACATTTATTTTGTTACCGGAAATGGAAGCTGGGACGGCACGCAGAACTTCAGTGAGAGTTTTATCAAGCTCGATTCCAGGCTCAACCTGCTCGACTGGTTTACACCCACCAACCATCTTGCCCTCGACAACAAGGATGACGATATCAACTCCTCAGGGCCGATGCTGGTCCCGGAAACAACTCTGGTGATGGACGCGGGAAAGAGCGGAGCGTTGTACCTCGTTGATACCAAACACATGGGACATCTGGGGGATGAGAATGCGGTGCAAGGTTTCCCCATCAGCACTTCACACGTGCACAGCATTGCCTATTGGAACAGCGCCCACAATGGCCCCATGATCTACCTGTGGGGGCAAAAAGACCAGTTGCGGGTGTACAAATTCAAAGATGGAAAACTCGAGACCACGCCTTTCACCATTCTGCCCGAAGTCAATGGCGGCCACCCAGGTGCGATGGTATCAATTTCCGCAAATGGGAATAAAGACGGAATCCTCTGGGCTGCGCTGCAGGCGAGTGGGGATGCGTGGCACGAGTCGCGTCCTGGCATCTTGCACGCATATAGCGCCGATGATGTGCACCACGAATTATGGAACTCTCTGCAGAATGCCGCCCGCGACGATTGCAACAATTATTCCAAAATGGCGCCGCCCACAATTGCAAACGGCAAAGTATATCTGGCCAGCTTTGGGGAGAAGAACATCGGCACTGGTCGGCTCTGCGTTTATGGGCTTCTCCCGGATGGCGGTCCTCCGCTGGCGCCGGCGAATTTGACCGCCAATGCCGGCGATGCAGAAGTTACTCTCTCATGGAGTCTATCTCCCGCGGCCAGGACTTATAACGTCAAAAGATCAAGCGCTCAAAATGCACTCTTCAGCACCATTGCCAGCGGCCTGACCTCACCCGGCTTTGTAGACGAAAGCGCGATCAATGGCAGGACCTATTTTTATGCTGTCAGCGCGGCGAACTCGAACGGCGAGAGCGCAAATTCCGCCCAAGTCAACGCCACTCCATTGCGGCCAGGACAAATCATAAAGAAGGCCCATTAGAGTTGCAGGCTTCTTGTAATCTGGGGCGGTAGTTACAGAGGAGTTAACTCCCCCGGGTACCCCCCTTGCTGCTAGGGGTAGAGCGTCCAAGACCAGGGTTTGACCCGCATATTTATTGGCGAAAATGGGATACCGGGGCGGGCCTTGCTGGTATAGAAATAGGCATGAATCCCAGCCGAAAGTAAATTTTCAAAGAAATAAAAGCCGCATCCTGGAATGCCAGGACCATGGTGACTCATAATTGCGAAGGAATCAGG
This sequence comes from Acidobacteriota bacterium, assembly GCA_003225655.1. GTDB lineage: Bacteria > Acidobacteriota > Terriglobia > Terriglobales > Acidobacteriaceae > QIAW01. Next base: position 3,279 of record QIAW01000317.1, on the reverse strand, counting down.
ATTTGATATCACTTTCGATCACGGTCATGGCTGATGAGGCGCGAAAAAGTCTTTTTTAGACCAATTGCATTTTGCAGGGGCTTAAAGCCCAACAAGGCCACGAACCATTCTAGAGATTGTTTCAAAATATCTTTCGCTCCCAACATTCAAACCTCAGGGGCTAAAGCCCAGACTTTTAAGGCCTAAACGGCATGACTGGAAGTCGTGCCCCGATACAAAGCTTGTGCCCCTGATACAAAGCTTGTTTTTGGACACGCTCCAATAGAATCAATAACTTAAATCAGCTCTTTCGGACCAACTCGTGCCCTGATACACGTCTTCACATACGAGAACCTTTTCCGCTACTGTAAAGCGCCCGTTATATCATTCAAGCCTCTTTCCCCTAATCTTCTGGAGATGCTCTTGCTCCCGGGTCTCGCTGAAAGAGATGCGCCGCGCAATCTTGTTATACATTGCGCAGTTCTAAAGATGAATCTTCAAAGATGAATAGAGCAACGAGAATAGCCCTCCATCTGTTTCTGTCTATATTCGCCTTCTACTCTGGAGCAAGCGCACAAAATATCCCTTCCCCTGCGCCTAAACCTAACGGCGGCAGAAATTCCACCATGCTGAATGTGGATTTTCGCAAACTGGTCTCGCACGCGGACCTGAGCTATAACGAGCCGGCTTCGCGCAGCGAGGAGGGCCTGCCCACTGGCAACGGCAGAATGGGCAGCCTGGTGTGGACTTCGCCCTCGGCGCTGAAGTTTCAGATCAACCGCGCCGACGTCTTTGCCGAAAACAGCTCTACCCACAGCTTTCCCGAGCGCCACGGCGATTACGCCAGCGGTTGCGGCTTCGTGGATATTGACTTCGTTGACTATGGCGACGAAGTTTTCGCCGGGCCGGCGTTCCACCAGGATTTATCTGTTTACGACGCCCTTATGACCCTGCGGGGCAACGGCGTCTCCGCCCGTGTGCTCACCTGGAATGAGCACGATGTGATTGCCGTTGAGGTTGACGATGAGCGTGAGCAGCCGTCGCCCATCAATATCGACCTGCGCATGCTGCGCCGCCATATCGTGCAGGTGCAAACCAGGAATCACAGCGCCTCTTCCAAGCTCGACATACGCAATGGCCGGATTGCCCTGACCCAGGAATTTAAAGAGGGCAGCTACTATGACAGCTCCGCGGTGGTGATCGGCATGGCGGGAAGAGAGTCAAAGTCGAGGTACGAGAATGATTCCACCGTGCGCCTGTCGGCAGCTCCGGGCAAAGGACGCTTCCTCATTCTGATTGCCAGCGCCGCGAGCTTCGATCCGAACCAGGACGTCGCTTCGCGTGCCGTAACGCAGTTGGAGCAAGCCGCGGCCAAAGGCTTTGATGCGATGCTGGCGAGCAACCAGGGTTGGTGGCACGATTTCTGGTCGAAGGCTTTTGTTCATTTGCACAGCCAGGATGGGGTCGCCGATGAGGTCGAGAAAAACTACACCTATTTTCTTTACCTGATGGGGATAACCTCGCGCGGCGCCTATCCGCCGCGCTTCGGAGGCATGCTGTGGTACACCAACGGCGATATGCGCGAGTGGGGCTCGCAATACTGGTGGGCCAATGAGAGCTGTTACTACAACGCGCTGCCCGCGGTGAACCGCTTTGAGTTGATGGACCCGATGTTCGCGATGTATAGCGGCATGTACGACTCCGTGTCCCTGGCGGCCGCGCAGCAGTGGGGCAGCAAAGGCATCTTCATTCCCGAGGTAGTGTGGTTCGATGGATTGGAGAAGCTTCCCGACGACATCGCCGCCGAGATGCGCGACCTTTATCTGGGACGCAAGCTCTGGGAAAAACGTTCCGTCAGTTTTCGGGAACTTGCCGATACCAAGCAACCGCACAGCTCCCGCTGGAACTGGATCGATGCGGGAAGCTGGGTCAACGGCAAATGGGTCTATAAAGATAAAGGCGCAGGCCCCTACGGGCAGGTCAACCACATCTTTTCCAGCCAGGCCAAGATCGCGCACCTTTACTGGCTGCGTTACGAGTACTCGCAGGATAAAGTCTGGCTGCGTGAGCGCGCCTATCCTATGCTCAAAGGTGTAGCTGAGTTCTACCGCAACTATCCCAACGTAAAAAAAGATGCCGATGGCAAGTACCACATCCACGACATCAATGGCCATGAGCCGATCTGGGGAGCGCAGGATACGTTAGAAGAGGTCGCGGGCATGCGCGGCATTGTGCCGCTGGCAATCCGGGCGTCGGAGATTCTGGATGTGGATCCTGAGTTGAGGGCAGCGTGGCGCGAGTTTCTGCAGAACCTTGCACCCTTGCCCACCAGCGATCTGCCGGCGGCGGCAGGGTTGGTCAAAGATGGCGGACCCAGGAGATGGATCAGCGGACTTCCCCCGGTCCAAAAAGGGAATCTGGAAGCGCCCAGTCTGGCGCCGGCGAACTACTACGATCTGGTCACCATTGAAAGCGATGATGCGGAGCTGGTCAAGACGGCCAACGCGACCTATGACGCGATTTATCCGCACGGCGTGGATGAGAAGACAGCCATCAATGTGCTCAATCGCAACGGAGCAGCGGCTGCCCACCTGGGCCGCGCCGAGGACCTCAGACACATGCTGCCCAACCAGCTCAACTGCCTCAATCCAGCAAGAGATTTCTGCGACTGGAGCGGAGGCGGCAGCACCAGAGTATTGAGAAACCGACTGACCTTGCGCGAAGGACCGGGAGCAACCGAGGCAGAGCGGCTGGGAAGAGTGGCCGAGGCTTTGCAGCTTGCTTTGCTGCAGAGCGCGCCGCCGGCGCCAGGGAAAGATGCGATCATCCATGTGTTTCCGGCCTGGCCGAAAGAGTGGGACGCGCAGTACACACTGCTCTCGAGTGGCGCATTTCTGATGACTACTTCCATGAAACAGGGAAAAGTTGGGTTTGTTGAGGTGCAATCGCAGGCAGGCGGCGAGTGCAAGCTGCGCAATCCGTGGGGCATGAGCGAGGTGACACTTTATCGCGATGGAAAGAAGTCAGAGAGCGTTCGCGGCCCACTGCTCAAATTCAATACACGGCAAGGCGAAGATGTTGTCGTGTTGCGCAAAGGCGAGACACTGGGCCAGCACAGGCAAGCGGCGGTGGGAGAAGCCCCAGCCGCAGATCAACGCTGATTGACATCCTGGATGTTCAAATTTCGTTATGGAAAAATCCTGGGCGGTCCGATTGAAGCCGCGAGGCTCCAATCTCCATCGGAGATCCTTCGCCTATGGCTCAGGATGACACTCTTTATATAAGAGTGAAAATTTCTCA
>QIAW01000316.1 GCA_003225655.1 Acidobacteriota bacterium | reverse complement strand
GCGGAACTTCATGCCCAGGGCGTCTACCAGCAACAGGCGTCCGATCAGCGGATCGCCCGTGCCCAGAATCAGCTTGACCACTTCAGTGGCCTGGATCACCCCCACCAACCCCGGCAAAATCCCCAGCACTCCGCCCTCGGCGCACGAAGGCACCAGCCCCGGCGGTGGCGGTTCGGGATACAGGCAGCGGTAGCACGGCCCTTCTTTCGTGGCAAAGACGCTGGCCTGGCCTTCGAAGCGGAAAATCGATCCGTAAACGTTGGGTTTGCCGGTCAACACGCAGGCATCGTTGACCAGGTAGCGGGTAGGGAAGTTGTCGGTGCCGTCGACAATCACGTCGAAGTCGCGGAACAGTTGCAGTGCGTTCTCGCTGTTGAGCAGAGTTTCAAACTTTTTGACTTCAACAAATGGATTGATCTCGCGAATGGTATCCTCGGCGGAATCAAGTTTTTTGCGTCCTACGTCAGAGGTGGAGTGGACGATCTGGCGCTGCAGGTTGATGAAATCAACTACGTCGAAATCCACGATCCCCAGCGTGCCCACGCCGGCCGCGGCCAGGTACATGATCAGCGGAGAGCCCAGCCCCCCGGCGCCGATGCAGAGCACCTTCGCCGCCTTCAGCTTGAGTTGGCCATCCATGCCCACCTCGGGCATGATCAGGTGGCGTGAGTAGCGCAGGATCTCGTCTTTGTTGAGAGTCGGAGTGGCGGGAGCTACAGCGGGTTTTTCTGCGATGGTTGCCATAATCAAAATTCGTTTTATATCAGGGCACGACTTCCAGTCGTGCCGCTCAGATTTCCAGAAACGCGGGCTTCAGCCCCTGGGGATTAACGTCCTGCTCACAATCCTCCCGCAATCGAGGGGACAATAGAAAGCGAATCGCCCTCTTTCGTTGGCGTATTCTCCTTCTGCAAATAACGGATGTCCTCGTCGTTCAGATATACATTCACGAACGCGCGCAATTTGCCGTCATCCGTATAAAGGTGGCGGCGCAAATCGCCGTATTGCGCGGTAAGGTTGGCCAAAGCTTCGGCGACGGTGCCGCCCTTAACCTCGACCGTCGAGTTTTTGCCGGCATACTGCCGCAGCGGAGTAGGAATATGGATCTTCATAATCGCTTTTTAATAATAACAAGGATGCGTTCAGCAAGTCTTCGGATACAAAGAATGATGAGCTCAAGACGGGCGAATTGGCTCGGGCGGGCGGCAAGGAGAGCTTGCGAGAAATGGAGAGGCTCTTTCTGCTGAAGAGCCTGAACCCCGCTACTTGTGCTGGCTGACGGAAAGCACGTTTCCATCCGGGTCTTTGAACCATGCAACCTTGTCGCCGGTGGGCGCCGTCCAGATGCCCAGCTCGGCGTCTTGAATGAAGGGATATTTTTCGAAGGCAACGCCCTGCTTTTTCAGGGAAGCTACAGCGGTTTCAATATTCTGCACCTCCCAGCCGAGGACGGTGCTCCGGATCGGAGTGAAGTCCGGAACCTTGCTGATGCGGATCATGCTTTCGCCGGCTTTCATCACCAACGCAAACTGATCAAGATGGTGAGAGCAAACCCGATAATCTTGCTTGATGCCAGCATTTTTCACCTCCACAAGTTTCATCTCTGCTGTGATAACGCTATCGTAAAACTTCAATCTTCTCGTCCACAAATTTCTTGTCCTCTTCCGTGCTGCCGTCGAGCAGAAAGGAATTGGTAATTTCTGCTTTGCCCTTGGCGACGGCGGTAATCACGTAGGAGCAGCCAATCCAGTGGGCTTCGGCGAAATCGGTCTGCGACCACTGTGCCGGATGATCAGGATGCGAATGATAGAAGCCGACAATATCCTCGCCCCGCTCGCGCGCCGTCTTCTGCGCCGCAAGCAGCTCTTTGTCATCGATGAGGTAGCGATTATGGGCGGAATCCGTTCGCATGTTGCCGCAGCGGATGGCGAGGCTGACGCGGCGCTCATTGACGTCTAGATCCACCTCTCCCAGCAACACGCCGCAGCACTCAAGCGGATAGGTCTCCTCGCCGTGGCGGCGGATTTCCTGGAAAATACTGTCTGGAATTTTGAGCATAATGAAGCCTTATTAAAACACAAGCACGAAAGTCCTTAAAAGACGGCCACAAAGGTAAAATAGCTCTGTGCGCAAGTACTGGGAAACTCCGGTGGAATCGCGCGTTGAGGCTCAAGGGCCTGCGCGGGTGCCGGATTCCGTCCTCATCGGCGATGTGCGGATTTCGCCGGCCACCATCTTGGCTCCCATGGCTGGCGTGACAGACACAGTCTTCCGGCGCTTCATCAAGAACCTCGGCGGGTGCGGGCTCATCATGACCGAGTTCACCTCGGCCGACGGCCTGTTTCGCTGCCGCGAATCCAAGCGCAAGCGCTATCTGCATTTTTATGACGACGAGCACCCCATCTCTGCACAACTGTTCGGCAGCGATGCTGAGGTACTGGCCGGGGCCGCCAAAATCGTTGAAGAACTGGGCTTTGACCTCGTGGACCTGAACCTGGGCTGCCCCGCCAAGCGTGTGGTGAAATGCAACGGCGGCTCGGGGCTGCTGCGTGACCTGCCGCACATTCGCGTGATCTTTGAAAAAGTCCGGGCAGCGGTGAAAATTCCCTTTACGGTGAAGTTCCGCGCTGGCTGGGATGAAAAGCAGCTCGTATGCGTGGAGCTGGCCAAGCTGGCAGAAAACTGCGGCCTGCAGGCTGTCGCGTTGCACGCCCGCACGCGTGAGCAAGGCTACAGCGGCACCGCGCGCTGGGAGTGGATTGCCGCGGTCAAGGCTGCGGTCAAAATTCCGGTGATTGGGAATGGCGACATACGTTCGCCCGAAGACGCCGCCGCCATGGTGGAGCAGACAAAGTGTGACGCGGTGATGATTGGCCGCATGGCGCCCGCCAATCCCTGGATCTTCCGTCAGATCGAGCAGTACCAGCAGAGCGGCCGTTATAACGAGCCCACGCACGCCGATCGCTATGCCATGATCCATACTTACTTCCGGATGCTTCTGGAAGAGGACATGCCCGGGGCCGAAGGCAAGATGAAGCAGTTTGCCTCCTGGTTTACGCATGGCGTCCCCAATGGCAGCGCTCTGCGCCAGGCGGTGCACCACGCCAAGAGCGGGCGCGAGATATTGGAAAACGTAGAGCAGTTTTTTGAAAAACAGTTGCCGGTAGCCAGCAGCCAATTGCCAGAAGAGATAGTCAGCGCCTGACCGGGATTCTCTGCTCTGTCGATGCTTCCTCGCCTCTTCTGCGGCGAATCCGTGGTATCACTTCGCTAATTCCTTGTAATTGTGTGCGATCATTCCACCGAAGGCATTTGCAAGGATCGGATCTTTGATAACAGGATATTGCTTCAACGGGGGATGCCTTGCTCCGTTTTCATTGCCTAAGGTGTCCGCAGGTCATGAATGTTTGACAACTTAATCCTCGCGGCTTTGGAGCCTGTAGCCGCGAACTTGGAGCTGTTACCGCCCAGCTAGGGTGTACCCTGATATCGCTCTTCGCCGCTGTTTATGCGGGTCAAACGGTGTTCCAGGGACTCTCTCCCCTAGCAGCAAGGGGGGTGGGGGAGTAACTATTTCTGGTACGGACCGGGAAAACGACTTCACCACGCCAAGGCTTCATTCCCGGAAATCGCCTGCCGGTAATAGCGCTTCTTATTTTCAATCGTCTCCAGCGGAAACAGGTCGTAGCCCATGCCCCACACCAGATCGAGGTGCGCCGTGGTGGGAATTAAGTCAGAGATATAACAGGCCTGTTGCCCACGGCTCTCGATCATGACGGCTATCATGGCGCGCGTGTGTCCCGGATAGTTCCCCAGGGACACGCCAGGCATGATTTCCCCGTCTTCCCGTAACAGCTGCATCTGGCCACTGCGGATCAGGGGATCATAGTTGTCGCTGATGTAGCTGACGCCGTCACGCTCGCGCTGCTCCTGGGCCACCAGCCATTCGCCCTCCGGAGCATAGTAACGGGCGTTGGGAAAGGTCGGGACCGCGACGCCATCCTTGATCACCGTATTCCAGCCGCAATGATCGAAGTGCAGATGCGAGTTGACGACAATATCAATCTGCTCAGGCTTGATGCCGGCGGAATTCATGCTCTGGAGCAGCATGGCTTGCGGCTGGTAGATGCGCGCCTGCCTCGCGCCCAGCTTATTGCCGATGCCGGTTTCAACCAGGATGTTTTGTTTCCCGGTCCGAATCAGCAGTGAGTTCAAGCCAACCGCGAGGCGGTTGCGCTCGTCGGCAGGCATTTTCTTTTCCCAGAGCGGCTTGGGTATGATGCCAAAGAAAGCGCCACCGTCGAGATAATAAGCGCCGTCGGAAAGAATCGTGAGTTCAAAGTCGCCCAGACTGTAGGTAGGCAGCATAAGAAGCCATAATACCCATTATTATCTGGCGAGCCATATTCAGTTCACTTTGCTGAGAACTGGGAACTGAGAACTGTTTTTTTAGATTCCCACCGCGGGGTAATCGGTGCCCCCACGCGTTTCAGCTTCAGGGGTCTCAAAGACGTAGCGGTCGTAAGGATTACGAGGCATCATCCGGCGGCGGCGCAAAGCTTTGCCGGCATAGAGCGCCGCAGCGACCACTCCCAGACCCAGCGCGGCTACGGCCATGCTTTTGCCGGGACTCTCTACCACCGGCGCTATAAGCCGGCTGCCGGCGACTATCATTTTGCCGGGAAGCCCCATGGAATCCTGAAAATCGAGGATAGCCTTGCTGCCGCCGCGCTGCAGAGCGCGATAACTGTAGAGCACCTGATAGGAGACGGGAACAGAACGATCTTCACCGCCCAGCACCACGGCGTGGTCGAGGCCGCGCTCATGCTGGATTTTCAGCAACTGCTGCAAAGCTTCTTCTACGATGCCGGCCTGGGTCCACTGGGCACGGAAGGCGATGCGGCCTGATTTATCGATCAAGTAGGTTGGGTTGGGAAGCTTGCCGTATTTGCTGCTCTTCGAGGATTTCGGCGGCGCGGACTTTGTCGGACATCGATTCATGCGCGGGAATCTCGTCTCCGGGATGCGCTTCGCGCACGTATACCAACAAGAACTCCACATCGTCGCCGCGATGACGGTCAAACAACCCGTTCATGCCGGCGATGGAGCCGGCCGTCATGGGACAAGTCGCCGAGCCAAACGTCAGGACCACATTCTTGCTATCTCGATAGTCGCTCAAGCGAATGCAGTCGCCGGTCAAGGTGCGGGCGGTGAAGTCTGGAGCGCGCTCACCCGGCTCTGGAGCATGGTCGAAGGCGCGGCTGTTAAGATCGCGGGCCATCTTATCGCGGGTGAAGTGGCTGTAGTTGTATTCGCTGCTGATGAATCCGAACATGGCGCTTCTCCTCGAAGAGGGAATTCCCGCAGGAACCCCGTTAGCCGCAGGAACCCCGTTAGCTACGATGCGGCAATGGGGCTAGACGTTGGCGAGGATTTTTGCGCGGGGACAACGCGAAGATGCCATCTTCAAATAACCCAATCATCTGATGATTCAATGACTCAATTACAAGACGCTCTCTGGTGGATTAACCCAAGCTCTTCACGTCCATATATAATCCAAGGTTGCCCTCATCACAGTTTTCCCGGAGAGAATTCCTTTGCCCTTACAAGTTGGAGATATTGCCCCAGATTTTGAGTTAGCGGCCGCAACCGGGACCGAGCGCCACACTTTGAAGTTGAGTGGCTATCGCGGTAAAAAGAATGTAGTGCTGGCTTTCTATGCTCTTGATTGGAGCCCGACTTGAGCCGCACAGATGCCGGCCTACAATTCCGCCCTGGAAAAGTTCGCCGGTTTTGATGCCCAGGTCGTGGGCATTAGCGGTGATTCCATCTTCAGCCATATCGCCTGGCAGGAGAAATCCATTGGAATTTTGGGTTATCCCCTGGCGAGCGACTTCTATCCACATGGCAATGTCGCAAAAACCTACGGGGTTTTTCGCGAAGGGCCACCTCTGCCGGGAATCAGCGAGCGCGCCATTTTCATCGTGGATAAGCAAGGCAAGATTGCCTTTTCCAAAATTTACGAGCTTGGAGAAGAGCCACCCCATGAAGACTGTTTTGAAGTGCTGCGCAAACTGCAGTAGCCGGCCCGTGATTCTTACAGCGCAGATAAGCGGCGCCAGAGCAGTATCACTATTTGGGCGAAAAAGCCGCGAGAACAACGGGAAGAATCTTTTTGATATCGTCGGCAGAATAGCGGGCCGGAAAGTTAATGCGTTCGGCCAATACCTGGTCGCGAATCAATGATTCGAACATCCCTGCAATGGCGGAACGGATGGCCTGCAGAGAGAGGTCGCCGCGCAGCTCCCCGGTGGCGCGCATTTCAGCCAAAACCGCATCCATCTGCTCCACGATTTTCATGTAAGGACCGGCAACCCTGATCACGTG
>QIAW01000315.1 GCA_003225655.1 Acidobacteriota bacterium | reverse complement strand
CGGCGCCATGGAAATATGGAATAGGCGCGTCGATTAGTGCTCACGACCCAGCCCGACGCTCAAAGCGCTTCGTTCCAAATGCCTCGTACGTCGCATGCGGTGGATGATGCGCGCATGGCTCAGTACGGCCAAAAACAGTCGCCGGCTACCGTTCTGCAGCCTCGCTTCAACCCAGCTGATAAGCAGCACATTGCCGTGGATGTCCGCGACCGAATGCAAGAAGGCCCACCGCACCACAGCGGATGGGGTGGGCCCCTTACGCTTTAGCCGCGGACGTTTCCAACTTCCTATCCGGACTTTGCCCGGATGGCCGCGGCCTTCAGTGCGCAGGCGCGTTGATCGTAATCCGAGCAACGGAATTCTCGCCCGTCTCCACGAGAGCAGCGCCCGTAGGATTCCTTAGCCCGATTTCGAGGGTCTTCTGCGTACCCGCACCCTTCAAAGCGGTTATGGTGAAACTCCGCTCGAGCACGCCCGGAGGAAATGTGATGGTGCCGCAGCCTTGCATGCCGCCGTCGAGGCCGAGACGATAATCCACGCCCCGTACGGCCGTGCCGCCGTTGATTGTGCACTCGACGGAAAACTGCTCGTTTACCCCTGTGCTTGGCTCCTGGTCGACCCGGGTGATTCGCACAACGATTTGACTCGAGGCACTGTCATCGTACGTACCGCGATCGAACCCAATCAACGTCGGCATTGGCTCAGCGCTCGCGGACAGCGTAGTCCCCGCCGCGAGCATAGAGACCACGTAAGCAACAGCGAATCTGTTGAACGATTTCATCGGAGATCCTTTCCTTATCAGCCTTGCCCGGGCGGCGACGTGGGCGGCACCGCGTGCATGACGGTCAGCGTCACGCTGTTGTTCAGATACGAGACCCTGAACAGATAGCCGCCCGTTTGCCACGCGCGATTTTCTGGCAGCTTGTCGAAACTGCCCTTGATCGAGCTGCCCTTCATGATCGTCAGCACGGTACCTTGGGCCAAGGAGCCTTGCACATCCAGTATGAATTCTCCGTCCAACACCAGGTTCCCGTCAGCTTCAACGCTCGTGTAATCGTTGGCGCTCCTGACGGTCGCGGCGACCTTGCCCGCGCGGCCTATCCGCACATCTCCGCCGACGGTCAGGACATTGCCGGGGGCGATGACGACTTGGATGAGGTGCTGCGCATCCGCGGCTTCTTCCGCCGTGAATCCGGGTTGCAGCACGCCGCGGACGACGTCGATGCTGCCATCCACGATGCCGCTGCCGCCGAGGTTCCCGCCGTGGACGGCGATCGAGCCTGCGTTCGCGCCGTTGATCGAAAGCTTACCGCCTTCGACCGTCGTGAGGCCCTCATAGGTGTTGTCACCCGTCATGACCAGCGTACCGGGTCCCTGCTTGACGAGCGAAGCCGTGTAGAGGCCGTTGTCGATCTTGCTCTGAATGTAGGCGGCGCGCGCGTCCATCCATTCCTTGCGCCAGTTTTGGGCGTCCTGATAGGGGATCTTGTCGTACAGCTCGGGATGGCCGCCAGTGAGAGCTTGGATGTAATTATCAGCCAAAATGGCCTGAAGCATGAAGGCATGTTTGTTAAGCGTGCCGTCCGGGTTCAACACGTTGGGGCTGTATTCACCGGCGTAGGCAATGCCTTGCGATTTGTAGCCCGCCAGCCACGCCAGATCTTCCTGTTGCCTGGCTTTAATCGCAATCTGGCTGATATTGTTCGACCAGACATCCAGGGGCGCTTTATTCATGTTGTAGGTCATGGGGCTCAGGAACTGGCCTGGGCCGTACATGCCCTTGTTCAGATCGGGAATCCCCCAGCCCCAGCGTAGGTCCGGAAGACCGTCGGGAGCGGTCCAGGCGATGGATTGCCCAGTGGGGGAGGTTTGCCCGGTGCCGAGGAATCTCACGCCGTCGGTCATCTTGTTGTTCGCCGTGGTGAACATCAGCTCACGCACCTGCATGGCGTTCATGTTCGGATAGCGGGAGAGCAGAACCCCCATCACTCCTGTGTCAACGGGCTGTGCCGCTGACGTGCCGCCGAAGTTTGTAGTGGCAATATCACTACTGCTACCCAGGCTCAAAACGTTGGTTGAAGGGGCAGACACGTACCACCATTTGGCGAGACCCGCCTCGTTATATTGGTACTGCTTTGTGTATTCGGGATTGGTCGCAGTCGGCGGTTGCACCCCGCCGACGGCTATAAACTGGTTTTCCGCCCAGGGATTGAAGAAGGGATACGCCGGGCGAAAATACGGATTGCTCCAGTCGTTGTTGCCGGCCGACCGAGAGTTGACGGTACCGGTGACCTTGATGGCGTTCCAGATGGCGTCCATAAAGGAAAGTCCGGGGTAGTTCGGATTGTATTGTTCGCCGCCTAACGAATAGCTTTTCTTGAAGAAGAAATACTGGTACTCCAGATCCTTCTGGTACTCGTTGGGGATAATACTTGCGTTTGCCGTGGGGCTGACGCTGTCTTTGCCGCCCGTTTGATAAGCGTTGGCGAGGTTGCCGTTGACTCCAAGATCATTTCCTAAACCGTCATAGCGGGTTCTGTCAAGGGTCGAGACAAAAGTGCCCCAACTGCTGGAGATGACCTTGGCGCCCGCGTCGACCAGGGCCTTATTGGCTGTATACCAGTACACGTAATCGTGGAAGGGGCCGTGGGACTGGTTATCCGAACCGCCGGTCTTGGCAGCCCAGATGTTCGATGCAAAGGCGATGCCGTGCATGCTTATACCGTTGCGAAGGGCGGAGATAATCCCAAGCACACCGGTCCCGTGCGAGTAGTCACTTGTTCTCGCCTGATTACCGGCCACAGTGAAAAAGGTGCCCGCAGTAAACGGGTTCGCCGGGGTTGGGCTAGTACGATACCCGTAGCCGGACGTGGCGTAGTTACCCGTCGCTGTCACCGACTGGATCCGATCAGTCTGAAATTCTTGGTGTGTAGGCCTG
>QIAW01000314.1 GCA_003225655.1 Acidobacteriota bacterium | reverse complement strand
ATAGCCCCGGCGAAAGAGAATCCTTCTACAAATTGAGTTTTTCCGTAGCCTCTTGAGCGGCGTAACCATGGCTGTTTGACCATCCGAAGAAGCTGGCCGGTTGCACAGATGCCTGTTGATCAACCAGTTCCCCGTGATCGAGCGCCAGAATCATGTCGCAGTTTTTCAGCGTGCTCAGCCGGTGGGCCACCATGATGGTGAGGCGGCCGCGCATGAGCGCATCGGTTGCCTCCATGATGGCGGCTTCGGTTTTTACGTCCACCGAGCTGGTGGGCTCATCAAGAATCAAAATGGGGCTATCGCGCAGAAATGCGCGGGCCAGAGAGATGCGCTGGCGCTCTCCGCCAGAGAGCTGCGCGCCGCGTTCTCCCACTTTGCTTTCGTAGCCTTCGGGCAGGCCGGCAATGAATTTGTGGCTGTTGGCGGCCTGGGCGGCGGCCATGATTTGTGCATTGGAGGCATTAGGCTCACCGTAGGCGATATTTTCCGCAATGCTGGCGGCAAACAGCAGCGGGTCCTGCAGGACAACGGAGAACTGCCGGCGCAAATCGGCAATGCGATATTCCCGGATGTCACGCCCATCGAGCAGCACCTGCCCGCTGCTGGGATCGTAAAAACGCATCAGCAGATTGAGGATCGTTGTCTTGCCGGCGCCGCTGTCGCCGACAATTCCCACCCGCGCGCCTGGCGGCAGGCGGAATGAAACATTCCGCAAGCCGCACTTGGAGCCGTAATAAAAGGTCACATTGCGAAATTCAACTTCGCCGCGAGCACGCAGCAGCTCACATGCGTTGGGGGCCTCGTGCAGATCGACTTTTTCGTCTAACAAAGCGAAGGCCCGCTCGATGCTGGTAAACCAGGTTTGTAGCTCGGTCGCCTTGCTGGCGATGAGCCGCAAGGGTTCATACATCTGCCCTACGTAGGCCATGACCACTAAAAGCTCGCCCACCGAGATGGCTCCGGCGCGCACACGCTGCACTCCGAGGTACAAAGTAGTTGCGGTTCCCGCGGAAATAGTGAGAGCGATAAGCACGTTGAAGACCGCTTGCAAACGGGCCAGCCGGACCTGTCCGTCAACTCTTTGGTTGGAGCGGCGCACGAAGCGCTCGTACTCGCGTTTTTCCTGCCCAAATGCCTTGATGACCCGGATGGAGCCCAATACCTCCTGAATGATCGACATAGCGGAGCTGTCAATCTCTTTTACTTTGATGGACCGCTCGCGAACCAGGCGGCTGCACGCCCGCGTGAGTAGAAACAAAACCGGCGTGATTACCAGGGCAATCAGGGCGAGCCGCAAATCAATGGTGGCGCACACCGCTAACATTCCCACCAGCGTGCAAAACGATACGAAAGCCGGCAGAATGCCCTGGATCACAATGTACTGAATAGAAGGAGCATCGTGCTGGATGCGATAAGCCGGGTCCGTCGCTCCCCGGTCGTCATGAAAGCTGAGCGAAAGGTGTTGGGTGTGCTCCAGCAACTGCGCGCGAAAATCCCATACCAGTTTTTCTCCGGTGTAGGTTTGCAACCACCAACTCGCCAGGTTCTGCAGACTCGTAAGCAGGCCAATGGCAAGCAGCAGGCCGACCGCGAGTACAAGCGCGCCGGCTGAAGAAGGCGGCATCCACGACATAGACATGAAAGCGGGAAGGGGCTGGTGGCCCAGAACGCTATCCACGGCAATTTTGAGTGGGAGAGGAAACAAAAGGGCCAGCGGAATGGAGAGCAGCCCCAGGACAGCGATACCCGTGAGACGCAGCCAGCATGGCCTTGCCTGCTGCAAGATGCGAAATAGGAGCGAACGGTTACGCAGCGATGCCATTGAAATGTGACAAAAGAGGAGGTATTGACAGAAATCCTAGCGGAGCAACAAAGGTGTTTCAATGAGGGGAATTCATTAGTTCGACCTTAGTTCCGGCGTTTTTTTACTGAAGTGTATACGTAATATCAAATCATGCGATCTGGGCAACTGCGTGGCATCATTATCTGGGCATTATCTGGGGCATTCAAGAATGCCGGATTTTGTCTCGAAAAGGCTAAGTCCTTTCGGGGCTGCTCTTTGAAAACTCGATTATTGTTCGCTCTGAAACCTATTTCTGCTGAAGATTCAGGAGTAATCCGCTTCCAGCTAGGCTCACCCTGTAAGTTGATCTTCCCCAGCAAATACGCGGGTCAGACAATGCTTTGGGATGCTCTACCCCTAGCAGCAAGGGGGGAGGGTGCCCCCTGAAAACCTCTCTAAGCAGACCGTTCCAGCTCGTCCAGCGCAACCGGTGTTTGCTCCTGGATATCGCTGTAACCTTTGTCTTCGAATACCGACACATAATAATGGTGGGCGCGTTCCCAGGCATGATCATCTGGAACTGCGCCGAAGGTCTGCTGATAGAGCGGGCTGCCGGGAAATGGGAACATGGGCACCGGCTCGCTCACCCATACTCCATGCGCCTTGAGCCGTTGCTGCCATTGGCGGATCTGAACACGATCATCATGATCGGTAAGAATGAGATTGGCCTGCACCCAGGGTATGCGCGTGCGCGCGTAAAGGAGCAGCTCTGAAATGCGCTCGGTATCGAGACGGCAATTCTTGTTCAGCTCATCGCGCCCCTCGTCGGCGCGTCCGAGAAGATCAAGGCTCTCTTCTGTCCACAGATCAATCCGGGTCTGGAAGCCAATGCTGACGTTGCGCCCGGCAATTGCCTCCAGTAATGTGCGGACGTTTTTGCCAACCCCGAAAATCTCATCGATAAAATAGATGTAGTCCACACCGCGGGCGAGCAGCAGATCAATTTCCGCCAGCACATCATCCACATTGCGTTCGCGAAAGCGGTTGCGAAACAGCGTCTTGTTGCAGAAGGTGCAGGCCCAGGGACAGCCGCGGGCAAACTCCAGCTCTGCGCCCCTTCCCTGCCCGTGAAAAACGTGATGGCGGTGAGAATGTTTTTCAACCGGGTAGTTGTGAAAATCGAGCGCGCCCAGGCGCTTCATCTCGGCGGCGCCGAGGGAGGAACTGAAATGTTCGCCCGTTGAATCGCGCCAGCAGCAGCCGGCAATTTCACTCCAGGGTCGGGAGGCGAGTTCTGCGAGTGTTGTATCGGGCTCGCCGCGCATGGCGACATCGCATCCGGTCTTGCGGAGTGTGGCCCCCGGGGTTGCGGAGGAATGCGGACCAATGGCAACTTTGACCGCCTTGCCCGACAAACCGGCGAACCACTCTCTGGGAATGCGCCGCCAAAACAACTAAGACTGCGCCGTGGGAATCACAAGAAAGCCTGGAGCGAAGGCATCGAGCTTCGATTTCACCTGGCGAATATCCAGATTTTCAACCTGGGCGTCAATGAGCAGAGCTTCGTGTCCTGCTTCCACGATTTTGTCGAAGGCGAAGAGCAGTTCGAGTGGATAGTGGGGATCGCGGCAGCCAAAATAAGTGGAGCCGGCGAAATCCCAATTTGGATTTACCAATGCGTATTTCATGGCGAGGTCTTCGAACCAGACGCTATGCCGTTAGTCCGTATTGCAACAGTTGTGCCACCGCGGTTTCAGAGTGATCTTGCGGCTGTTGCGAGCGCAGCCAGTACGCCAATTCCTTCATGCCTTCGGCGAACCTGATCTTTGGCTGATAGTTCAACAGTTGCCGGGCCGCAGTGATGTCGGCAAAGCAGTGGCGAATATCACCTGCGCGGTATTTTCCGGTAATGGAGGCATAGGCATGCTGATCCAGGGCGCTGGACAGTGCGGCTGCAACCTCCTGGATGGAAATGGGAACCCCCGAGCCGATATTCACGGCCCTGCCATCGGCGCCACTGCTTCGCATTGCCAGAACACAGGCCTGGACGATATCGTGCACACTGATGAAGTCCCGCATCTGCCTGCCGTCTTCGAAGATCAGCGGCGAGCGCCCATTCAAAAGCCGCGAGGCAAAAATTGCCGCCACTCCCGTGTAAGGATTGGAAAGGGCCTGCCGGGCTCCGTAAATATTAAAAAACCGCAGTGCCACCACCGGCACGTTGTACGTGCGTCCAAAGAGAAGACACATCTCCTCCTGGTCTTTCTTGGAGAGAGCGTAGATCGAGGTGCACTGCAGAGGTTTGGATTCATCGGTGGCAACGGGAGCGAGAATGGAACCGCATTGCGGGCAGTTCATCTCCCACTGCTTGGCTGCGAGCTGCGGGAGCAGACGCGGCTGGGGAGCGACCTCACCGCAGCTTGAGCAGAGATACTTTCCTTCGCCATAAATTGACATGGAAGAAGCAACGATGAGCTTCTCAATGCTGCACCCTCCATCCAGGAGCACCTGAAGCAGATTGGCGGTGCCCTGTGTATTGGCGCCCATGTAATTGGATATCTCATACATGGATTGCCCCACACCGACAGCCGACGCCAAATGGTAGATGACATCCACGCCGACAACCGCCTTGCCCAGGGAGTCTACATCGCGCACATCCCCGACCATCAAATCAGCTTCAGGCGCGAGATAGGAAGGCGCTCCGTTGGGATGAACTTGAGGATTCAGGTTGTCAAAGATGCGGACATGATGTCCTTGTTGCAAAAGTGTATCCGTCAGATGGGAGCCGACAAAACCCGCTCCGCCTGTAATCAGTACATTTTTCTTCATCCTTCACCCTAAAATTCGGTTTTTAACTGCCTGCTAGGTATGTAGATGCGAAGAATGCATGTGGGTTTTCTTCCACGTTTGAAGCCCATGGTGGCGTCAAGATATGCCTATATTGCCCTGGCACAACTCAAGCAAAATCGGTGAAGGCAGAGGGCGCTCGATCTTCGTTTCTTATTAAGCCCAAAGAAATTTGGGCCCGGAAGACCTAAATTCACAAGAACAGATGGCCTTCCAAAGGCAAAAATTGCCGAGGGGCCGAGGGCATGAAAGGTGCAATGAGCGGCAGCTTGCTGCTGATTTGACCGTGCTGCATGCGATTGTTAGTATTGAATTGCGGGGTGGAGCAGTCTGGTAGCTCGTTGGGCTCATAACCCAAAGGTCGGTGGTTCAAATCCACCCCCCGCAACCAACCTTAAGTTATTTCTTTTCAAAGCCTTCCAATCCGGCGACAAAAAACTGAATGAAAACTGAATGAAAGATTTTGCTGGTTTTAGCCCCGGCATGCATTCGAACAAAGCGCTTTTGCGGGAGTTTCGGAGTTTCGCGGCAGTACCAGCGTGCAAACCGACAGATAGGAAATGTTGCTGGCGCCTGAAGCCGTTCTCGGCTCCGCTAATCTATTTGCGCCAGCAGTATCCACAATGCCAATCGCACCGCCTTAAATACACCTTAGGCATTGCACCATGCGCAATATGGTACGCCCCGCTCTTCGCGAACGAAGAGCGGGGTGTACCGGCAATTCACGGGGCCGACTATTGCACCGTGAAGTTGCACACCTGGAGCGTGTTCGTCGTGGTGGCAGCCACGAACAGCCCGTAATTATCGAGGCTGGTCACTGTGTTCTGTTCCAGGCGGAAGGCGAAGTTGCTGCCGATGGTCACTTCTGATCCTCCTG